>DATLYR010000064.1 GCA_035574475.1 Nevskiales bacterium
GATCCGTCACCGCCACAAGATCCAGCCGGTCCCAGCTGAAGCTCTCGCGAGTACCATCCGGGTAGAGGATGGCCGTGAGCCGGTCAAGGTCATCATATTGATACTGCAAGGTATGACCTTCCGCATCCGTGCGACTGGCGATGCGGCCGTAGCCATCGTAGGTCAGGCCGAGGGCGGTAACGCCGTTGGCGTTGACGATACGCTGCAGATAACCGAGCGCATCGTATTCGTAGCGCGTCACTTCACCGAGTGGATTGGTTTCCGCGGTCAGCTGGCCTGCAGCGTTGTAGGCGTAATGCGTGGTCTGCCCCGCGGCATCCGTGGCCGTCAGGGGCAAATGCTGATCGTTATAGGTGAAACTGGCGATGATCGCGGTATCCGAAGCCGAGATCTGCTGGCGAACCCTCAGCAGGTCAATGCCGTTGGGGGCGTAATCGAAATAGGTTCTTCGCCCGACCGCGTCCGTGCGGCTGGTCACATTCCCGAGACTGTTATATGTCGCCGATGTGCGTTGCGTGGCGCCGTCATCGAGTACCCGGCCCACCTGCGCAGGCTTGTCGAGTGAGCCAGTGCGCAGTGCGTCAGTCTGGTCGGGATAGGTGTACCAGACCCGTCCCTCCAAGGCGTTCTTGCGACTTTCGGCGATGCCTGCCGTGAGGCTGGTAGAACCTTCATGCAGCCAATGTGTCAGCCGTGCCTGGCCATAGTTGGCCGTTCCATGCGTGGCATAAACATGCTTGTCCCAGTGGAAACTGTTGCGATACTGCAAGTACTGGTTTCGTACCGCCATACCAACGGGCACCGTTGCCGCGGGATCGCTGTCGCTGATGCCCGGCGCGCTGTGCCGATACTCGAGGCGTTCCGTGTAGCCCATCGGATCGGTTGCCTCCAGCCAGCGGAAGTTGCTGTCGTTGCCGCCGCGCTGGAACCGGCTGGTGCCGTAGGGGGTGGTCATTGCCACGATCAGGGAACTGGCGTCGTACTCGAAGGACGACACCAATCCAAGAACATCGGTGATCGAAACCAGGCGGCCCTGGCTGTCATACGCCAGGCGTGCGGAACGGCCAAAAGGATCGGTGATCCGAGTCACCAGCAGGGGCCGGTTCGACAACTCGTAGGAAAAGACCGTGTCGCGGCCGGTCGCGTCGCGAACCGACGTCAGGCGCAGCTGATTGTCGTAGTTCAGGGTGGCAGCGTTACCTTGCGCATCCACCACCTGCGACAGAAACATGCGGCGCGGACTGCTGCTTGCACCGTCGGCATGGGCAAAAACCTGCCTGCCACCGTCCGGCATGCGCAGCTCGTAACGAATCGCCGGACCTGTCGCCGGAATTCGCACCAGTCGCGCACTCCCTTGCACTTCAGGCGCGAAGGCGCCGGTAGAACTGCTGTAGCCCGTGTATACCACAGCGCCGCCGCCTGCCACGTAGCGGCGCACCGAACTGCCCGGCGAGGCTGGCGAATCCTGCACGTAGGACAGCCAGTTGAAGGTCCATTTCGGCCCCACGTTAAAAAACCCAAAGGTTGCCGGCTGGTTGGCCTCACGCTGGTTATACGTCAGCGTGACCCGCATATCCGGCCCGATCGGTGGCGTGTAGCCGACCGGGGCGTCGGTCAGGTTCAGGCTCACCGTCATTGCATGAATGTTGTAGCCGCACATACCGGCGTTGACGCTACAGTCATGCAGTTTCTCGTCGTTGGGCTTGGTGGCATTGGGGTCGTTGTTGCCGGTCAGGCCCATGCCGTAGACCGCTGCGACCTCGCTGCGGGCGGCCTGCCGCCAGGCACGATTCACACGCGCTGCCGGCACCAGGAAGTATCCGCTCGCCTCGGTGTCGATGGCCGAGCGTGTCATCCACAGCTCGCCACTGGCGAAGGTCGGGTCCTGGACCTGATAAAGCCCGTCTTTCTCGCTGACGATGGCGGCGAAGTGATTAAGCCGCCAATGCACGATGGCCGGTACCGGCACCGGCTGACCCGGCAGACGATGAACGATCTGGTGAGACAGGCCGGCTTGACGCGCGAACTCGGATACCTCGGCCAGAGTGAATCCATTGTGGTCAGAGCGCAGCGCCTCCAGAAAATCCGCCTGCTCAGTGCCACTGTCCATGGCCAGCAGCAGGTTCTGCAGCGCCCTGGGACCACACAAAAATGCCATGCCCGGATCGTTGCGCATGGACCACAACGCCTCGCGGGCACCCGCAAGCGTTTCAGTGGCCGGGCCACTGACCGCACGTTCGTCGGCCTCGGCCAGGAGCGCTTGCAGTTTTTCCGCGTATCCCAAGCGCGCGTACATGCGCGCCAGCTCACCCAGGGCACGATCCGCCAATACCCTGGCCTCGGGAGCCGTGGCGTGCCGACCCGTGGCCCAGGCGCGCCGCCAGGATTCGATCGCACGCGAAAAGTAGCCGGCCTGATAGAAGCCGATGCCAAGATTGGCCAGGAGCGCGGTATTCCAGGCGGATTGCGGGTGAGCCTCGACAAAGGCCGCCAGTGGTGCGGAGAGCAGCGGATAATCCAGCGCGGGATTCTGCGGCTGGCGGTAGGTCTGCACCGCCAGCGCGAGGGCGCGATCCTCCTCTGCGGTGGTGGGCCCGGTGGACACCAATGGCTCGCCCAGGCCGGGCACGATCAGAATCCGGGGAGCGTCTGCGGGGACAGGGGGATTTTCAGCGGTGTTGGTACTTGCGTTTGCCGCTGTCATTGGCGCGGCAAGCGCTATGCAAACCAGCAGGCGCAATACCGGCTTCCCAGCCCCCCGCGCATATCCGCAACGAATCCCACGCCAGACTGGAATACCCACCGCACACCTCCCTGTATGCCGAGCTCATCGGAAATTCTGCGGGAAGGATGCGTGAGCTGACGGGCATGCCTTCCCTGGATGCCCCTGATTGAACAGCACATCCTTGTGTGCGCCGACCCTAAGACAAAAATCGCGGGAATGCAACCACCGGAACAGACCCTGCTCTCGGTGCAAGCGATCAGCACATCATCGCCGTGCTACTTTGCACGTCGGCCGGGTGGGAGGCGGCGCGCCGGATCGAGGGCACAAATCTGGCACAGTCGGAAATAAAAAAGGGACCGAGGAAAATCCTAAGTCCCTGATTGGAAATGGTGGTGGAGTTTACCGGTACGTCCAACCGCTATCTACGAGCAACGGGTAAGTCAGCGGAATTGGGCGCGATGATGAGGGGCCCCTGCGGCCACGTCTCTGTTGAGGAAGAGCGCGAGCCCGGCGTCCGTCAGGACGTACTCGACGTGCCCCGGCAGGAAGCACTTGACGGCGTAGCCTCGGGCAACCAGTGCCGTCAGCACGGACTGCTTGGCGGCCCCTCTGATGTTTGAGGGCAGCGGCTCGATCGCCCGGCTTGGGCGCGTGGCCGCGCGTCGGGCGGCTTCGTACTGGGCGACGGTTAGGCGATGGTGGACGGTCATGGGGGCGGTCCCGAGAGTGGATGAGACCCCTATCAGGGCGCCACCGGCAGCCGAAGCCAAGGACGCGTGCTCTTGCTGTAGCGATATATCGTGTGATATAAAATCGCCAACAGAGCACGCGAATGCGTCATGAGCCCGGAGCAGATCCGCCATCTTCGCAAGACACTAGCCCTCACCCAGCAGCAGTTCGCCGAGCTGCTGGGTGTCTCGTTCGTCACGCTGAATCGGTGGGAGAACGGTCAATCCAGGCCCTCCGCGATGGGGCAGGCCAAGTTGCAGGCGCTTGCGGGTCGGTCAGGCGGACATCTGGCGGAGGTGGAGGAGCCCAGCGGGAGTACGGCGGCTTCCGACAAGGGCGATGCAACGCCTCGGCTTGATTTCCTCGGCGACGCGAACGCGCTGCGCGTGCTCGTCGAGGGCGAGCGGCTCTCCTACGGGCACCTGTTCAATCCGGCATTCGCCACCGAGATCAGCGAGATCGACCCGCTGCCGCATCAGCGGATCGCGGTCTACCAGCGCATGCTGCCACAGCATCGCCTGCGCTTCCTGCTGGCCGATGACGCCGGCGCCGGCAAAACGATCATGACCGGGCTCTACGTCCGCGAGAGTCTGTCACGCAGGACGATCCGCCGTGTCATGGTGGTGGCGCCAGCCGGTCTGGTGGGTAACTGGTACCGCGAGCTGCACAAACTCTTCCAGTTGCCGTTCAAGATCGTGACCGGCAACGATGCCAAGGAAGGCAATCCATTCATCGGCGCCGGCAGTGACCTCGTCGTGGTGAGCATCGACAGCCTGCGTAGCGCCAGGCTGTTCAACGCGCTGCGCGATCCAAAGGTCGTGCCCTACGACCTGGTGGTGTTCGACGAGGCGCACAAGCTCTCGGCGAACCGCGACCTGGATGGGACGTTCAGGGCGACAGACCGGTATCGGCTGGCCGAGGCCATCGCCGGGGTGCGCGAGCTGCCCGAGGAGTGGCACATGCCGTGGGCGGCCCACCACCTGCTGCTGCTCACCGCCACGCCCCACATGGGCAAGGAGCATCCGTATTACTGCCTGTGGCGGCTGCTGGAGCCGGAGCTGTTCAGTACCGAGACCGCCTTCGCCAAGTTCCCGCGCGAGTCGCGCGAGCGCTACTTCATTCGCCGGGTCAAGGAGGAGATGGTCGACCTCCGTGGCAAGCCGCTCTATCCCGAGCGCCTTTGCGACACGGTGAGCTACGACCTCACCCAAGGCCAGATCAGCGAGCAGGCGCTTTACGACCGCACGACCGCATACATCCGCCATTACTACAACCAGGCGCGGCTATTGAACCGCCAGGCCGCGCGGTTCGCCATGACGGTGTTCCAGCGGCGCATGGCCAGCAGCACCTGGGCGCTGCTCTGCTCTTTCCGCAATCGCCTGGCGAAGCTCGATACGTTGATCGACGACATCCAATCCGGTCGGGTGCCTGAGGAAGATCTACGCAGCCAGCAAGAGCGCCTGAACCGCAAGGTTCGTGAAGGAAGGCTGGTGGACGTGCTGGCCGCGAAGACCGCCGATGAGGAAACCGAATCGGCAGGCGTCGAAGAGCACGAGGAGAGCGAGGCCGAGGCGCTGGGCGCCTTCATCGCCACCAGCCTTGCGGAGCTCATCGACGAGCGCAACCAGGTGCAGGAGCTGATCGCACTCGCCGAGGCCGTTCACGCGAGCGGCCAAGAGTCGAAGTTCGAACGGATGGCGGAACTGCTGCGCTCGCCGCAGTATCGTGACCAGAAGGTCATCATCTACACCGAGCACCGCGACACACTCGAGTTTCTCGTCCGGCGCCTCGAGGGCATGGGCTACGCCGACCAAGTGGCCTACATCCACGGTGGCTTAGGTTTCGAAGAGCGCGACGCTCAGGTCGAGCGCTTCCGGCGACCTCATGACGCCAATGGCAAAGGGGCCCGCTTCTTCATCGGCACCGACGCGGCGGCCGAGGGCATCAACCTGCAGTTCTGCTGGATCCTGATCAACTACGACGTGCCCTGGAATCCGGCGCGGCTGGAACAGCGCATGGGGCGGATTCACCGCTACGGCCAGAAGCGCGACCGCGTGGCCATCATCAACCTCGTGGCGGGCAAGACGCGAGAAGGCCGGGTCATCAAGACCCTGCTCGACAAGCTGGAGGAAATCCGCAAGCAGCTCGGGTCGGACAAGGTGTTCGATGTGGTCGGCCGCATCTTCGAGGGCATGGCCATCACCGAGTACATCCAGCGGGCCATCGAGTCGGATGACGAGGCGGACAAGAAGGCGCTCGAACTCGCCGGCCAGCTCACGCCGGAGCAGGTCAAGGCCATCGAGGCCCGCGAGGCGTCCCTCTACGGCAAGGGCGGCGACGTCCGCATGGACCTGCCCCAATTGCGCGAGGCCATGGCCATCGAGGAGATGCGCCGCCTGTTGCCGGGGTATGTCCGCCGGTATCTCGAGCACGCCGCGCCGGTCATTGGCATCGACCTTGTCGGCGATCTCGAGGGTGTCTTCTTCATCCGGCCACGCAAGCGTGGGGTGCTCGACAGTCTCCTCCCGGTGCTCGAGACCTACCCCGAGTCGGCGCGCAACCGCTTCACCGTGTACCGCCCGGACGACGGGCGTGATGCTGTCTTTCTGCATCCGGGTGAGCCCGTCTTCGAACGTCTCTCGGCCCTAGCCATTGCGCGCGCCCGTCACGATGCCTTGCGTGGCGCCATCTTCACTGACGTCAGTGCCACCGCACCCTACCTATTCCATGTCGCCCGCGTCAGCGTGGAGCGCGGCGTGGATCCCGGCGTGCCCGCGTTTCTCCAGCCTGAGGTCATCGAACAACGCCTCGTCGGCCTCAAGCAATACGCCGATGGCCGGCTGATCGAGGCGCCCGTCGAGCACCTGCTGCTCCTCAAACCCACAGACAAACCCAGTCCTGGCAGCGTCGTGTTTCTCGCCCAAAGCGACACATGGCGGTTGGCTGCGCAGGAGCACATTCAGCGCGAAGTCGTCGGCCAGCTGGCTGATCTACAGCGCATGAAAGCGACCCAGCGCCTCGCGGAGACCCAGGAGTATCTGCAACTGGCGTTCGACTACCAGGAGTCGGAGCTGGCTGCCGCGCGCAAGCGCTTCACCGAGAAGGCCCGCGATGGCAACCGGGCGGCGGCAGCAGAACTCGAGCGGATCAAGGCGCAACAGCGAAGCCTTGCGCAGCGTCGCGATCAGGCGCTGATCCAGGCGCGCCGCGAGGTAGAACTGATCCAGCCCGGCCGCATCGAGATTCTGGCCACCGCGCTGGTGCAGCCCTCTACCGATCCCGAAGACATCAAGGCGCGCGACGCCGAGGTCGAGCGCATCGCCACGGAAGTGGCGATCGCCTTTGAATCAGCGCAGGGTGCAGACGTGCGCGACGTGTCAACGCCCGACAAAGCCCGCCTGGCCGGGCTCACGGACTACCCAGGTTTTGACCTGCTCTCCAAACGGCCGGGCGAGGAGCGCGGCATCGAAGTCAAAGGGCGTGTGGGGGTCGGCGAAATCGAGCTGACCGAAAACGAATGGGCGCGCGCCTGCATCCTGCGCGAGCGCTACTGGCTGTACGCCGTGTTCGATTGCGGTGGTGCCCAGCCCCGCCTGCTGAGGGTGCAGGACCCCTTTGCCAAGCTGATCGCCAAGTCACGTGGCAGCGTGGTGATCGGCTACAGCGACATCGTTCGCAGCGCGTCGGAGTAAGGAGTAAGCATGGCAATTCCCGAAAGCCAGTTGGAAACTTGGTCGCATCAGGGGGCAGTGACGTCCGCATCCGCGATCTATCAGCGGATCCGAGACGCGTTGCAAGCTGATGCCACGCTGTCGGTCCGGAACTTCGATGTGTTTCTTCAGGGGTCATACCGCAACAGTACGAACATCCGTGGTGACAGCGACGTGGATGTAGTGGTCAGGCTCAACGAGACCTACATGCCTGACTACAGCCTATTGGATGCTTACACCAAAGGCATCGTTGAAGGGCATAGCAGCCCGGCGACGTATACGCTTGCCGATTTCAGGCGCGACGTCTCCAGCACCATCCGGCGTGCCTTCCCGAATCACAACATCACCGAAGGCGGGAAGAGCATCAAGATTCCGAGGACGACCAACAACATTCCGGCCGATGTCGTTCCCTGCTTGGAGTATCGGCTGTATTACAAGACTCAATCAGGTGCAGTTGACTACGCGTCTGGGATCTGGCTGAGGGATGTTCAACGTAATCACGAGGTCACCAGTTTTCCGACTCAGTCTTATGAGAACGGGGTGGCCAAGCACGGCAGAACGAGCAACTGGTACAAGCCGACCGTCCGCATCTTCAAGAACGCCCGCGGCTGGATGGAGGACAACGGCCTGATCGGGAGCGGGGCGGCATCCTCCCATGCCATCGAGTGCCTGCTCTACAACGTGCCAGACCAGCAGTTTGGCAGCAGCCACTCTGACACCTTCGTCAACGTCGTGAACTGGCTGAGTAGCGCGGACCTCACGAACTTCGTCTGCCAGAACGGCATCCAGCGCCTGTTCAGTGACGGACGGTGGACCGAGGCAAACGCCCGCGCCTTCATTGCTGGTTTGATCCAGATGTGGAACCAGTGGAGATAGCCGATGCACGGGTACGCATCTGACAACCCTTTCCGAGGACCGAAGGTGTATTTCGCCTTCGGCGCTCTGGCCATTGGTGCGGCTAGTCTTCTGCGTGAGCTGGCCATGCTGCCGCCTGTGGCTGGGTATATCGATGCAGCCGCGCTCTCAGTAGGTGCGATCTACGGCGGGATGGTGTTTATGTATGAGCGCTGGGGCTGGCGCTGGCTTTCCACGTTGAAAAATCTCAATGGCACTTGGGTCGGGACCATCACCACCTCGCACAACGGCGGAACCAGTGTGCCTTGCGTCATGCGCGTGCGCCAGACGTGGACGCGCATGGCCATCGATCTCGAGACCGAGCAATCGCGCTCCCACACGACGATGGCGGCGCTCTACGAAGAGCAGCCGGGAGATATCGGGCTGAAGTACGAATACGTGTGCGAGCCCAGAAACCTCGCCACCCCGACGATGCACACCCATCGTGGCGTCTGCACGCTGGCAATTTCGATGGAAGCGAAGGACGCGCGGCTAAGCGGGGATTACTTTACCGGCCGCGGGCGGGAAACCCGTGGCGAAATCACGTTGACGCGCGTAGCGAAGAATCTGCTGGACTTCGATGCCGCCTTGAAGAAGGAAAAACAATGAACGATAAACGCCTGATCGAAGTCGCCTTCCCGCTCAAGCAGACGTCCATCGACTCGGTGCACGAGAAGAACGTGCGCCATGGCCACATCTCCACGCTACACATCTGGCCTGCGCGTCGACCGCTGGCCGCCAGCCGCGCGGCGCTCATCGCGACGCTTTTGCCGGACCCCGGCGACAAAGAAAAGCGCGATGAAATCTTGAAGCGCCTGGGTGGAACACTCAAGAAGACCACCAAGAAAAAGAAAATGCCCAACGGGCGGGTGGAGGACATCGAGGCCTGGGAGACCGAAGGCGGCGTGCTGCACTGGGGCAATGAATCCGGGCCGGAGATGGACTGGTTCCGGCAGGAAATCCGCAAGGCCTACGGTGGGCGCGCGCCCAAGGTGCTGGATCCCTTCGCTGGCGGTGGGGCGATTCCGCTCGAAGCGATGCGCCTGGGGTGTGAGGTCACCGCGGTCGATATCAACCCGGTGGCCTGGTTCATCCTCAAGTGCACGCTGGAGTATCCGCAGAAGCTCGCCGGAAAAAAGCGCCGGCTGCCGGACTTTGCGCTCGAGGATGCGGCCTTTCTGACCGACTACTTCAAGGCCCGCGGCCTCAGGCCCAAAGACGCCGAGCGGCGTGCGCGGCAGGCGGCCGGCAAGGCGGAGACTGCGCGCCGCGAGCACCCGGATTTTTTTGGACTGCCGGACCTGGATGCCGGGGAACTCGACGCGGACCTCGCCTGGCATGTGCGCGCCTGGGGCCGCTGGGTGCTGAAAGCCGCGCGCAAGGACCTGGCGCGCTTTTATCCCACCTATGCCGAGTACTGCACGGTCAAGCCCTACCGGGTCGTGCCGCTGGATACGGGCGAGCGCCTCAAGCTCGTGCCGGTGAACGACGCGGGCGAGCCGCAGGTGGAGCTTCTCAATGCCGGTTTCGATGCGGCGTATCTGGACAACCCCGCCAATCCGCGCTGGATCGCCAAGCCCACCGTGGCCTACCTTTGGGCGCGCACCGTGCGCTGCAAGGCCTGCCGGGCCGAGGTGCCGCTGCTCAAGACCCGGTGGCTGGCCAAGAAAGACAACAAGCGCGTGCTGCTCACCATGCGCCCGCGCGAGGACAAGACCGGCGTCGTCTTCGGCATCGACCCGGATGCGCCGGTCAAAGGCGGCAACGCCGCGCAAAAGCGCGAGCATGACAAGAGGCTGGGCGCCGGCACCATGAGCCGGGCGGGGGTGACCTGCCCCTGCTGCGGGACGATCATGACCATGGACGATTTAAAGCTTGAGGGCATGGCGGATCGTCTCGGGGAAATCTTGACCGCCGTAATTGCTGATGGACCCTCGGGCAAGGAATATCGATTGCCCACAAATTTGGATATTGAATGTGCAAACAACGCGCGTGAATGCCTTGGCGATCGTTTTGCCGCTCTCCCCTATGGCTTGCCCACCGAGAGAATTATTGAAGACGCCAAGAGAAACACCTGGTGCGTGACCTACGGCGTTGACCAATGGCACAAGTTGTTCAGCGCCAGACAGCTTCTCTCCACGGCGACATATATCGACGCATTGAGACGTGCCGTTGAAGCTGCGCGTGGCATGTACCCTGCCTATTGGCCGGAGGCACTTGGGGCTTACTTAGCTGCGTGCATAAGCCGTTTGGTCGACCGTGGCAGCATGATCACCACTTGGCAAACGAACGCCGAAAAGTTGGGGCACACGTTTTCCCGGTTCGCCTTGCCCATGGCATGGGATTACGCCGAGCTTCAGCCGGATGCGGATTCGTCAGGTGGATTCATTCAGGCAGTCGAATGGGTGGCCCAGGTTGTGGAGCACGCGCTTTCAGCCTGTGAGCATGCCCCCTCGCCCACAGTCCTACGAACATCTGCCATTTCTCAGCAGCTGACCGATCTGGATGTGGTGCTCACAGACCCGCCGTATTACGACGCGATCGGATACGCGGTTCTCATGGACTTCTTCTACGTTTGGCTGCGCAGGGCTCTATCGGGGCTTTCCCCAGCGATAGACGCAGCCTTTTCCGAGCCGCTCGCGCCTAAATGGAACCATGAGGCCAATGACGGAGAGTTGATCGACGACGCATCTCGGTTCGGCGGTGACAAGGAAGCCTCCAAGCGCAACTACGAGGCTGGGATGGCGAGGGCCTTTGCCGCTTGCCATGCCGCGCTGAAGCCGAATGGACGGCTGGTGATTGTCTTTGCACATAAGCATCCCGATGCTTGGGAAACCCTCGTGGGTGCCATCATTAAGGCCGGCTTCGTGGTGGACGGTAGCTGGCCGATCCAGACCGAGCGTGAAGCCCGCACTCGTTCGCTATCGTCGGCCGCGCTGTCCTCGTCCGTCTGGCTGGTCTGCAAAAAGCGCGATCCGCTGGCCCGTGCGGGCTGGGATACCCAGGTGCTGAAGGACATGCAGGCCCAGATCACGCAGCGGCTGCGCGAGTTCTGGGATGCCGGCATCCGTGGCCCGGACTTCATCTGGGCCGCCACTGGCCCGGCGCTCGAGGCCTACAGCCGCTACCCGGCGGTGAAGAAGGCGTCCGAACCGGGCCGCCTGATGACGGTGACCGAGTTCCTCGGCCACGTGCGCCGCATTGTGGTGGATTTCGTCGTCGGCCGCGTGCTCTCGCACGGAGCCTCGGAGCCCACGCCCGGCGATCATCCGCTGGATGACGTGACCACCTATTACCTGCTGCATCGCAACGACTTTGGCCTCAAGGAGGCGCCGGCGGGCCCGTGCATCCTCTACGCCGTGTCTTGCGGCCTCTCGGAGCGTGAGTTGGTCGACCAGTATGAGCTGCTGGCAAAGAGTGGCGGTGGATCGCAAGCCGAGGACGAGGAGCCGTCGGAAGACGACGAAGAAGGCGATGCTGAGGAGGCCACATCATCCGGCGGTGGTGGCAAGTACAAGCTCAAGGACTGGCGCGCCCGCAAGCACCGCTCGCTGGGTGTGGAGACCGCGAGCGGCCGCGCGATTCCGCTGATCGACCAGGTGCACAAGCTGATGCAGCTGTGGGCGGCCGGCGATGTCGTCAAGGTCAACGACTATCTGGACGCGCGCGGCCTGCGCCGCAGCCCGATCTTTGCGCAGCTGCTTCAGGCGCTGATCGAAATGAACGAACCCGGCGCCGAGGAACGTTCGATCCTGGA
>DATLYR010000065.1 GCA_035574475.1 Nevskiales bacterium
TGGCCGCCCCGCCGTAGACGTGGTCTCGGTTGAGGTAGCGCGGCTTGAGCCCGATCGGCGCCGCACCGGCCTCGCGGTCGTCGCCGCCGTGACAGCTGATGCAGTTCAGCGCCGCCGGCACGTTGTAGCGCTCCGCCGTACCGGTATAGCGCGCGCGCTGGCCGTCGCCGCCCAGCACTTCGGGATCGGGATCCAGGTAGTCGTAGCTGACCGCGAATTCGCCGCCCTGCACGCGCAGCACCGCATGGTCGAGCTGGCCTTGCGCATTCTTCTGCCATACGTACGGCAGCCCGACCCAGATCGGCCCGCGCGCATTCTCGCGCTTGATCAGAAGCCGCGTCTCGATCACCTCCTCCGACAGCCGGTTGCCCTGCGCATCGTCCTTGCGGAAGGCGAAGGTCTTGGCGATCACCGTGCCCACTGGGAAGTCGAGCGTGGCAGTGACGCTGCTGCCGTGGTCCTTGTATTTCGCCCGCGTACCGGGCGGCAGGTACAGCACGCGGTACTTGACCGCGTAGTCGGAGAACAGCGCGCTGTTCAGCTCGAAGGGTACGCCGCCGCCGTTGGGCGCCGAGCGCGGGTCCCGCGGATCGCTGAACAGGCCGTACTGCTGCAGTCGCGGACAGTCGTACTTGAGCAGGGCCGCGTAGTTGACGCCGTTGTTGGCCGGCGCCACGCAGGCGGCCGCCACTTCGGCCGGGCTCGGGCGCGCGTCCTCGCTGTCCGGGTCGGGCACGAAGGGCAGGCCGAGGTCGGCGTCGGTGGCCGGGATCTTGGGCGGCACACGCCAGGCCGGCGGCGTGCAGCGGTGCGGGGTGAGGTCGTTGGACCCCGGCACGAGCAGGTCCTGCACCAGCTGCGCCGGATCGCTGGAGGTCACGTGCGCGTTGAGGAAGTCGCTGGTCAGCAGCGTCTGCGGCCGGGTGCTCTCGAAGCGGTTGTCCGCGGCGATGCAGATACCGTTGTCCGGTTGCTTGAGCCGGCCGGATGCGTCGAACTTCCACGCGTTCCACTTGCAGCCGCCGACGCTGTCCTCGCGCGTGACGTTGGGCCGGCCGCGCTCGTCGGTGCGCCCGCCCTGCTCGGCATGCGGGTATTTCGGGTTGGGCTGGGTCAGGGGCACGCCGTCGGGGTCTTTCGGGATCTCGTTGCAGCCGTTCGGTGCGTCCACGCCACCGTCCCAGACGATGTGCGCGCCGCGGCCGAGGTTCTTCAGGCGCAGGATCAGCGGCAGCAGCGAGGCCTCGCCACGGTCGGGGTTGGGCTCCTGCGGGTTACCGCCGTTGTCGCGGAACAGGTTGTTGTGGATATGCAGGCCCTCGGGATAAAAGTCGTACTTGATGTCGGGCTCGTTCGGGTTGGCCAGGCCGAAGTTGACGATGGCCAGGCCCACGGTGTCGTTGTCGTACACCTCGTTGCCGTGGATCTCGAGCTGATCGGTGGCCAGCACCAGCATGCCGGTGCCGCGCGGCACTACGCCGACGATGTTGCCGATCGGGGCAAAGTTATTGGTGTTGTTGGCATAGGACTTGTTGTTGCGCACGATGTTCTTCTGCCCGTACTGGCGCAGGCCCGGCAGGTCGAACACCAGGAAGCCGCCGGTGTTGCGGGTGGCGATGTTGTCCTCGAACACCGCGCGATAAGTGTTCTCGAACTCGAAGCCGGCCACGTTGTACTCGGCGCGCGTGCGGCGCACGATCACGTCCGAGGTCTGGCCGACGTAGATGCCGGCGTCGGAGGCGCCGACCGATTCGGAGTCCTCGATCAGCACGTAGCGGCACTCGACCGGGTACAGACCATACGCGCCGTTGTTGGCCGACGTATCGTAGGCCGGCGTGGAGGGGTTGGCATCGCTCCAGCGCGTGCGCACGTCACGCAGCGTCACGTAGTTGGAGCGGAAGATGCGGATGGCGTTGCCGGGGGTGTCCTCGACGGTGAGCCCCTGGATCACGATGCCGTCGCTGGAGGCGACGTTGATGCCTTCCGAACTGGCGCTCTCGTCGAAGCTGAGGATGGTCTTGTCCTTGCCCGCGCCCTTGATCGTGATGCCGCGCTTGCTGTGCAGGAACAGGCCGGTATTGAACGTGTAGCGGCCCTCGCAGAACTCGATGACGTCCCCCTCGCGCGCCTCGAAAAAGGCGACCAGCGTGTCGTCCTGCAGCTGGGCCGGGGTCTTGCCCGCAGCGGGGCAGATGCGGAAGGTCTGGCTGTTGCCGCTGGTTGGAGGCGGGCTGCCACCGCCCCCGCTGCCCGGAGGCGGGTTGCCGCCACCGTTCCCACCGCTGTCGTCCTCGCTGCCGCCGCCGCAGGCCGACAGCAGGCCAAGGGCCAGCGCCACAGTCAACAGGAATCGGAGGGGCCTGAATCGGGTACGGGACATCGCTTCCTCTCACTCGCCGGCATCACCGGCTGCGCAGGACCGTCCCTGGCCACCAAACCCGGGCTGGTTGTTATGCGTATCTGCCCGGACGGACCATCATGCTAATGCGAGCCCGGCGCGGGCTCCATAGTAGGTTTTCAGCAATCGGCATGCTGCGACGCAACATATCCCGGTCGGCCGCCAGGTCTATTCCCAGATCACCTTCTGACGCGCCTGCGCCCAGCGCTCGACCTGCGGCTCGTAGCGGCTCTCGATGACGTTGCGCTTGATCTTCATGGTCGGGGTGAGGAAGCCGTTCTCCATGGTCCACTGGTCCTTCACCACCACCAGGTAGTCCAGCTTCTCGTGGTCCTCGACCTGGGCGTTGACCTGGTCGAGCAAGGTCTCCAGCTCGGCCTGCAGCGCCTGCCGGTCGCCGCCGTTGGCTAGCGCCTGCTGGGCCTCGAGCGAGAGCATCACCAGGGCGAAGGGCTGTGGCTGGCCGGCGCCGGCCACGCACACCACCTCGATCTTGGGATGGTTGAGGCGG
>DATLYR010000066.1 GCA_035574475.1 Nevskiales bacterium
GTGGATGAAGCTGGAGGCCTCGGCATAGCCCAGGCGCTCGGCCACTTCCTCCACCGACAGGCGCGTACCGGCGAGCATTTCCTCGGCCAGCGCCGCGCGCACCTCGTCCACCAGCGCGCGGTAGGACGTGCCTTCCTCGTCCAGCCGGCGGCGCAGCGTGCGCGAGGTCATGTGCAGCTCGGCGGCGATCGTTTCCATGTCCGCCATCATTCCCGGCTGGCGCAGCAGCCGGTCGCGCACGCGGCCGGCGATACCGCTGCGCGCGCGGCGTCGCGCCAGGAGTTGCTGGCACTGCTGCTCGCACAGCTGCGCGGTCAGCGGGTTGGCTTGCGGCAGCGGGCGGTCGAGCCGCGCGGCGTCCAGCACCGCGACGTTGCGCGGAGCGCCGAAGCGCGGCTGCACGCCGAACAGCGCGGTGAACTGCGCCGCATAGGGGGGCGCCGGGAAACGGCATTCCAGCCGGCGCAGCGGCATCGGCGCGGAGAACAGCTCGCGCTGGATGGTCTGCATCGCAGCCAGATCGCGCTCGACCAGGAACTGGCGCAGCGCTTCGGGAATGTCGCCGTCGTCGAGTATCAGCCGCGCCTCGTCCCGATCCGTTTCCATATGGATATGGCAATAGGAGAAGGCCAGGTCGAAGTAGCGCAGGCCCAGGCTGAAGGCCGCGCGCAGCGTCGGGCTGCTGATCAGCGCGAAGCCCCAGATGCCGTAGGTAGTCAGGTGATAGAGCTGGCCCAGTTCCAGCGCCTGGCCGGGCTGCAGGCGCGGCGCCACGTTGTGCAGCAGGCGCAGTTCCTGCCGCGCCTCGATCTCGCCCTGGGGATCGGCGAGGCTTTCGGGCGCGATGCCGGTGCCGGCCAGGCAGTCGCGCAGCGGGATACCCTGGCGCGCGGCGAACTGCGTCAGCAGCACTGCGCTGCTGACGCTGCGGCGCAGCTGCCAGTCCGGCTTGAGGCGGGCCTGCTTCATTGTGTCCGAAAATATCAATAAACTGTCCGGGCGCGCCATCCACCGGCGACGAGACCCGCACTAGCATGAGCACCGGAACAGAACACCCGGGGAGCCCGGCGGCATGAACTTGGCGGCAGCCCGCACACCCAGCATCGCCATCATCGGCAGCGGCTTCGGCGGCCTCGGCATGGGCTATTACCTGAAGCGGGCCGGCATCGAGTCCTTCACGATATTCGAGAAGGCCGACGACGTCGGCGGCGTGTGGCGCGAGAACACCTACCCCGGTGCGGCCTGCGACGTGCCCTCGCACCTGTACTCGTTCTCCTTCGAGCCGCATTACCCCTGGAGCTGCCGCTACGGCCACCAGCCGGAGATCCTCGCCTACCAGCGGCATGTGGCGCGCAAGCATGACCTGCTGCGCCACATCCGTTTCGGCCGCGAGGTGACGGGCGCGGATTTCGACGCCGCGCGCGGGCTGTGGGTCATCCGCTTCGCGAACGGCGGCACGCACGAAGCCCAGGTGCTGGTCACCGCCGTGGGCCAGCTGCACCGCCCACAGATCCCGGACATCCCGGGGCGCGAGCGTTTCCTCGGCCGCGCCTTCCATTCCGCGCGCTGGGACCACAGCTACGACTTCAACGGCAAGACCGTAGCGGTGATCGGCACCGGCGCGTCGGCAGTGCAGTTCGTGCCGGAGATCGCCAAGCAGGTACGGCAACTGCACGTCTTCCAGCGCTCGCCCGGCTGGTGCATCCCGAAATTCGACAAGCCCTTCGCCGGCTGGCAGCGCAAGCTGCTGGACTGGCTGCCATTCATCCACGACCTCGACCGCTGGCGCATCTTCTGGCTGATCGAGTTCCTGGCCTCGGCCATGATCGACAGCCGCATCTTCAAGCGCCTGGCTGAGTTCTACCTCAAGACCGCCGCCAGGATCCTGCTGTGGTGGCAGGTGAAGGATCCCGAACTGCGCAGGAAACTCACGCCGGATTTCCCGGTCGGCTGCAAACGCACGCTGCTGTCCAACGACTGGCTGCCGGCGCTGGCGCGGCCGAATGTCGAGGTCGTCACCGAGCGCATCCGCGAGATCACACCGACCGGTGTCGTCACCGCCGACGGTCGCGAACGCAAGGTGGACGCCATCGTCTGGGGCACGGGCTTTGCCGCCACCGAGTTCCTGGCGCCGATGGAGTTGCACGGCCTGAACGGGCAGTCGCTGCGCGAGCGCTGGCGGAAGGGCGCCGAGGCCTATCTCGGCGTGGCGGTGTCGGGTTTCCCCAACCTGTTCATCCTGTACGGACCCAATACCAACTGCGGCGCCTGCTCGATCATCTACATGCTGGAGCGGCAGGCGCGCTACATCGTGAAGTGCGTGCAGGCGCTACAGACACAGGGCCTGCACTATCTGGACGTGCGGCCGGAAGCACAGGCGGCCTTCAACGACGAGCTGCACCGCCGCAACAAACGCACGGCTTATGAATCGGGCTGCCACAGCTGGTACATCAATGCGGAAGGCCGCAACACCAACAACTGGGTCGGCCACACCAGCGAGTACGGGCGCCTCCTGCGGCGGCTGAAGCTGGACGACTACCGGCAGGTGCCGGCCGGCGCGGCGACCTGAGCATGCAGACCCTGCTGCGCGCGCTGCTGTTCTGGAGCATCCGCCTGCTGCTCAAGCCGGTGTTCTCCGGCTGGATGCCGATCGGCATCCAGCGCTTCTGGACCCGCGTCATGACCGCCAGCAGCCTGCCGCCGCGCGGCACGCGCATCGAACGGCTTGACCTGGGCGGGGTGGCGGCCGAGTGCCTGAGTGTGCCGCAGTCCGGCGCGCGCACGCTGCTGTACCTGCACGGCGGCGGCTATTGCGTCGGCTCGCCGCGCACCCACCGCGGCCTGGCCGCGCATCTCGCACGCGCCTGCGGCGCCACCGCCTATGTGCCCGACTACCGGCTGGCGCCGGAGCACCCCCACCCGGCGGCGCTGGAGGATGCGCTGGCCTGTTATCGCGCACTGCTGGCGCAGGGCGTGAATCCCGCGCAGCTCGTCCTCGGCGGCGATTCGGCCGGCGGCGGGCTGGCGCTGGCCACGGCGGTCGCGATCCGCGACGCGCAGCTGCCCCTACCGGCGGCGCTGGTGTTGATCTCGCCCTGGACCGACCTGACGCTGTCCGGCGACAGCGCGCGTACTCACACGCGCCGCGACCCGATGCTCAGTTCTGCGATCGGCGCGCTCTGGTCACGGCTGTACCTCGGCAAGTACCCGCCCGACCATCCGGCCTGCTCGCCGCTGTTCGCCAGCCTCACCGGGCTGCCGCCGATGCTGATCCAGGTCGGCAGCGAAGAAATCCTGCTGTCGGACTCGCTGCGGCTGGCGCAGCGTGCGCAGGCCGCAGGCGTGACGGTGCGGCTATCCCGGTACGCAGGCATGTGGCACGACTTCCAGGCCCATGCCGGTTTGCTGCATGAGTCGGATCGTGCGATGACCGAGGTCGGCGACTTCGTAAAAAATACTATCGCCGCCGCCTGATCCCATGCGCTAGGCTCTGCGGAAATTTCCGGAGCCACCCTCATGTCCGAGCACGTCCGCAGCAAAGTCATCCTGATTACCGGCGCCTCCAGCGGCATCGGCGAGGCTGCGGCCAAGCGCCTGGCCGAGATGGGTGCGCAGGTCTGCCTGGTCGCACGCCGCCAGGACGAGCTGCAGCGGGTCAAGGCGCAGATCGAGGCCGACGGCGGCCGCGCCGCCATCTATCCCGCCGACCTGTCCAGCGAGGCCGGCGTGGATGCCTGCCTGGATGCCGTGCTGGCCGAGCATCCGCGCATCGACATCCTCATCAACAATGCCGGCCGCTCGATCCGGCGTACGGTCAAGGAATCGCTCGACCGCTACCACGACTACCAGCGCACCATGCAGCTCAATTACTTCGCGCCGGTGCGCATGATACTGCGCCTGCTGCCGCAGATGTTCGAGCGGCGCAGCGGCCACATCATCAACGTGTCGAGCATGGCGGCGCTGATCCCGACGCCGTATTACTCGGCCTATTCCGGCAGCAAGTCGGCGCTGGACGGCTTCTCGCGCTCGCTGCGCGCCGAGCTGGTGGACAAGGGGATCGCCATCACGGTGATCAACTTCCCGCTGGTCAAGACGCCGATGACGGCACCGACCAAGGTCTATCGCTACCTGCGGCAGATGGACGTGAACGACGCCGCGGACTGGATCGTGAAGGCGATCGAGAAGCGCCCCGCGCGCCTGACCAGCCGGCTGGGCGAGGCCTGGGGCACGGCGACCATGGTCATGCCGGGCCCGACCATGGACTGGACCGGCCGGCTGTTCCGCTACATGGGCAAGCGGCTGCAGAAACGGGTGGAAGCCGAGAACAGCGGAGGCTAGCCCCCCTCAGCGCCGGATGATACCCAGCGACGGCGTGACCGCCCCGACGGTGCCACGCCGGGTGGGTTCGATCATCACCTGGTAGTAGCGCGGTTCGTCCAGGCGCGCGCAATGGATCACCGGCACCTTGTTGGCGAACTCGCGGCACTCGAAGCGATGCGCCTCCAGGATCCTCAGCGCGTCGTCGATGCGGTGGCCGGGCTCAATGATGGCCTGGACCTTGTCCTGGAAGCCGCGTTCGGTGGCCGGCAGCGTTTCAAGGTCGCCGGCGGCAGCGGCTGGCGCTGCCATCAAGAAAAGCACCGGTAACAGGCCCCGGCGGCTGCGCATCATCGTCCTCAGGCCGTCTTCGCCCGCGCCTGCCGGTGCAAGAGCTTGTCCAGCTCCTGCAGCGCCTCGCCGGTGTACACCGCCAGGCGCTGCATGTGCGGCAACGTATCGCGGCAGCCGGTGAAGCCGAAGTTGAGCGTGCCGGCATAGGACAGGCAGGTGATGTTGAGCGCGCCGCCGTGCGCGATCAGCGACACCGGGTACATGGCCTCGAGCCTGGCGCCGTTATAGTACAGCGGCTGGTTCGGGCCCGGCACGTTCGAGATGGTGACGTTGAACACCGGGCGCATGCGGCCGCCCAGGCCGGTGAGCAGCTGCAGGATGTAGGGCGCCATCACCAGCATGGTGTACTGGGTCAGCGCGCTACGCGGCAGCGACTGCAGATGCTCCTTGGCGCTGGCGGTCGAGGCCTTGATCGTTTCCAGCCGCTTGAGCGGGTCGGCCACGTCGGTGGCGAGATTGGCCATGATGAAGCTGATGGCATTGCCCGTGCTCTGGTCGTCCGCCGGGCGCACGTTCACCGGGATACCGGCGGTGAGCGGCTTGTCCGGCAGCTGGTTGGCCTCTTTCAGGAAGCGGCGCATGGCGGTGGCGCAGAGGTACAGCACGATGTCGTTGAGGCTGCAGTCGGCGGACTTGGCCAGCGACTTGATCTGCGCGAGGTCGTACTGCTGGGTGGCGAACCGGCGCTGGCCGTGCACGCGCTGGTTCAGGACCGAATGCGGCGCGACGAAGGGTGCCGTCAGCGGATCCTCGTCCGAGCGCGCCGCCTTGACCAGGCGCTTGAGCGCGCCGATCAGCGCGGCGGTGGAATCTCCCTGCTTGCGCAGCCCGCTCTTGATGGCATCGAAGGGGCTTTGCGCGGTCTCGGCCGCCTCGCCTTCGCGGTTACGTTCGCGCGTGGGGGCCCCGATCGACCAGGGGGCCGGCAGATTGCGCGCCTCCGGGTCGGTGGAGAACATGCGCTGCATCATGCGCACGCCGCTGACGCCGTCGATCAGCGAGTGATGCATCTTGGTGTAGAGCGCGACGCGGCCGCCCTCCAGCCCCTCGATGATGTGGCACTCCCAGAGCGGCCGGTTGAAATCCAGCTGATGGCTGTGCAGGCGCGAGATCAGCACACCCAGCTCGCGCTCGCCGCCGGGCCGCGGCAGCGCCGAGTGGCGGAAGTGGTAGTCCATGTCGATGTCGTGGTCCTCGATCCACATCGGCAGAACGCGGCCGAGCGCACCGCCACGCAGCTTGAGGTTCCACGGCGGCACGAAGTCGCGCGAGGCACGCGCGCGCTCGACCAGCTTCTGGATGAAGTCGTCGGGCGCATCCTTGGGCAGGGAGAAGATGGCGAGGTTGCCGACGTGCATCGGCGTTTCGCGCGACTCGACCATCAGCCAGGATGCGTCCAGCGGATTCAGGCGCTTCACGGTAAACCCCCTCGTTGTCGGATGACCGGCCGTCTTGCGGCGGCCGTGAAGCGTCATCCTACCCCCGCGACGCGGGGGAGGGAAAACCGAAGGGGGCTGTGCGGCCCGGGATCAGGGCTGAGCGGGAGACCCGATCTGGGCCTGGGCAGTCAACTGGGGCTGGGCGGCTGGGGTGCCGGCGCTGTCGCCGGGCCCGACCGGCGCCGGGACATACAGTCCGAGCGCCAGGCACAGGCCGATGCCCACCAGGCCGACCTTGCCCAGGCTGGGCCGCAGGAACTGCGGCAGGCGCAGGGGGAGAAGCGTGCTCATAATTCGAACCTCTCGTTCAGATGAAATCCCATGTCAATCAATGACATGTGAAGATCTTTCACTAGGGGCACGGGCAGTCTAGCCTGATTTGTGCGACGCAGCAATTGGCCCTGGCGCCCACTCGCCCGGCCCAGCCCCGGCTCGCCGGGGTGTAGCGGCAGCGGAATTGGGGTAGCGTTGGCAGGCCCATCAGCCAGGAATCGCCATGAGTACGACCCAGCCCAGCAGTACCCCCTTGCCTGCCAGCGCACCGGCCTGGGCGGTGACGATGCGCCGCTTCACGAACTGGCTGGTGGAGGACTTCGGCGGCGGGCCGCGGCCGTGGAAGTTCGCCTGGGTGATCAATTTCCAGAAGGCCGGGACGTTCTTCTTCCTCGGCTCGCTCATCTGGTACTACGGCAACTACACGCTCAATGCCTGGATCTACCTCGCCCTGCACGGCAGCTACGGGCTGGTGTGGATCCTCAAGGATGTGGCCTTCCCCGACCCCAACTGGCAGAAGCGGATCACGATCGGCGGCGGCATCAACGCCTTCCTCGGCGTGCTGGGCTGGTACTGGGTGTTCGGCTGGCTGCTGATCTCCGGCACCGTACAGCCCGACTATCCCCTGCCCGACTATGCCTGGTTCGCGCTGTGCATCAGTCTGTGTATCCTCGGCTGCGTGATCATGATCGCGGCCGATGCGCAGAAATACTTCACGCTGCGCCTGAAGCGCGGGCTCATCACCGACGGCATGCACCGCTACGTGCGCCACCCCAACTACCTCGGCGAGATGATGATCTACGGCAGCTTCGCGCTGATGGTCTGGCACTGGATTCCCGTCATCGTGCTGGCCTGGGTGTGGCTGGGCCTGTTTGCGGTCAACATGACGATGAAGGAAGCCAGCATGTCGCGCTACCCGGAATGGGCAGCGTACAAGAAACGCAGCTGGTGGCTGGTGCCGGGCGTTCTATGACGCGCTGCGGGCGCGGCGCACGCGCCACGCGGTGGTGAGCTCGTCCCAGAGATAGCGCAGCATCGCGCTGGCGATGCCCAGTTTCAGGTCGGCCGGCTTGCCGTCGGCGAGTCGGAACAGCTGGATGTAGTACCAGCCCTGCGCGCCGAGCACGTTGACCAGCTTGATCAGGAAGATCGGGCTCGCACCCGACAGCCATCTCGACGAGCCGAGCCTGAGGCGTTTTTCGTGCTGCGGCGCGGCCTCGATTTCGCCTGCCAGCATCCGTCGCGGGAAATCCGGCTCGGTGCAGAACGGCCGGCCGAGGCCGATCAGGTCGCAACGCCCGTCCCGCAGCGCCTGTTCCATGAAGGCGCGCGTGCGGAAACCGCCGGTCACCATCAGCGGCATCTTCGCGACCTTGCGGATGGCATCCGCATAATCCAGGAAGTAGGCTTCGCGCTGGCGGGTGGACTCCCGGATCGGTTCACTCACTGTTGCAGCCTTGCCTTCGAAACCCAGCAGGCGCGGCTGCTCGTAGGTGCCGCCGGAAATCTCCAGCAGATCGAGATTTTCACGGTTGAGCATCTCGACGACCTGCAGGCACTCGGCATGCGAGAAGCCGCCCTTGCGGAAGTCGTCGGAATTGAGCTTGACCGACAGCGGGAAGTCCGTGCCCACGCTTTGCCGGACCGCGCGCACGGTCTCCAGCAGCATGCGAGCGCGATTCTCGAGCGAGCCGCCCCAGGCATCCGTCCGTTGATTCGTCACCGGCGACAGGAAGGCGCTCAGCAGGTAGCCGTGTGCGGCGTGGATCTGCACGCCGGTAAAGCCGCAGTCCCGCGCGATCGCGGCGGCGCGCGCGAACCGCCGGATGAAATCCAGGATCTCCGCCTCGGTGACCGCGCGCGGGCGCGCGTAGTTGCCGGCCAGCTCGAGTTGCACCGCAGAGGGCCCGAGCGGCCGGTTCGTCACGTAGCGCGGTGACTGTCGGCCGGCATGCGAGAGCTGCATCCATAAATGATTGCCGCCCACGGTTCCAGCCTGTGCCCAGCGACGCAGGCGTTCGCGCGCATCCGGGCTGTCGCCGCCCGCGGTCACGTCCACCGCGACGTTGCCCGGGCGCTCGAGCACGTTGCGGTCGATCATGACGTTGCCGGTCAGCAACAATCCCGCACCACCCTCGCTCCATTGCCGGTACAGCCGCTGGTGCCGCTCGCTGGCGCGCAGTCGGGCATCCGCGACCCCCTCGGTCATGGCCGCCTTGCAGATGCGGTTCCTGAGTCTGGCACCGCAGGGGAGCGTGAAGGGTGTATCCAGCATGATGCAAGCATCCGGAAGGAAGATCGGAAGATTATCTCCTATCGTCATTCCTGGTGATCGCGCCGCCTGCCACCGTGAAGGTGGAGACTGGCATGCGCGGCCGGAAGGTTCAGCGTTTGGCGGCCTTCGTGCGTGTACCGCTCGATGGCACCGGCTTGTCCGGCAAGGCGCCGCTTTCGATCAGCGCGCAGGTTTCCTCCAGCCAGTCGATAGTGCCCTGCAGGTAGCGGATGCCGCGACGCAGGGTCAGGTAGGGCAGCCGGTAGCGCCGGCGGCCGGTCTCGTGCTGGCTGAAATAGCTCTGCTCGAGCGCGCGGTACTCCTCCAGCTTGCGCCGGTAATGGTCCAGATGTTGCCCGAGCTCGGCCGCCAGCGCGGCGGGATCCGCCGCGTGGCCGCCGAACACCTTCACCAGCAGCGAGTCCCGCAGGCGCGGCGGCCGCACCGGCGTCCGCAGCCAGTCCTTGAGCGCGCGCTGCCCGGCGCGGGTGATGCGGTACACCTTGCGGTCCGGGCGCTCGGCCTGCGTCTCGACTTCGAACTCGACCAGTTTCTCCCGGTGCAGCCGCTTGAGCTCCTGGTAGACCTGCTGGTGCGTCGCGCTCCAGAAGTTCCCAATGCCCGACCGGAAGCGCTGCACGAGGTCGTAGCCGCTGCCGGGCTCACGGTCGAGCAGAACCAGAATGGAATGCCTGAGAGACATGGAACCCCCACCCCTCCCTCCCCCGCCCGCCCGCCCGCCCGCGGGGGAGGGTCAGCGAGGGGACAATATGCAAACTATTGCATAGTATGCCGGGCTGGTGTATTACTATGCAATAGATTGCATATTGGGGCCCGCATGAAACGCATCGGACGCCGCTATCGCACCGGCCGAGCGGACGGCCACTACGACGTCATCGTCATCGGCTCGGGGATCGGCGGGCTGACGAGCGCAGCGCTGCTGTCGAAACTGGGCCGCAAGGTCGGCGTGCTGGAACAGCACTACACCGCCGGCGGCTTCACTCACTCCTACGAGCGCAACGGCTACGAATGGGACGTCGGCGTGCACTACATTGGCGAGATGCAGCGGCAGAACTCGCCGCTGCGGCGCATCTTCGACCTGATCACCGACGGCCAGCTGCAGTGGGCGCCGATGGACCCCTGCTATGACCGCATCATCATCGGCGGG
>DATLYR010000067.1 GCA_035574475.1 Nevskiales bacterium
ATCCGGTGCCATCTCGATGGCGAGGATCATGCCGGTCTGGCGCACCTCCGCGACATGCGGATGGTCCTGCAGCGCGGCGACGGCGCGACCCATCTGCTGCGCCAGCCGGCGATTGTTGCCGAGCACGTCGCTGGCTGCGAACAGGTCCAGCGTGGCCAGCGCGGCGCGGCAGGCGAGTGGATTGCCGGTGTAACTGTGCGAGTGCAGAAAGGCCTTGAGCGTGGCGTAGTCGCCATAAAAGGCCTGGTAGACCGTATCCGTGGTCAGCACGGCGGCCAGCGGCAGGAAACCGCCGGTCAGGCCCTTCGACAGCAGCATGAAATCCGGCCGGATGCTGGCCTGCTCGCAGGCGAACAAGCTGCCGGTGCGGCCGAAGCCGGTGGCGATCTCGTCCACGATCAGGTGTACGCCGTGGCGGTCGCAGGCCTCGCGCAGCAGCGACAGGTACACCGGATGATACATGCGCATGTGGCCCGCACATTGCACCAGTGGCTCCACGATCACTGCGCAGGTTTCGTGCGCGTGCCGGGCCAGAGCCTCTTCCATGTGCGCGAACATGGCGCGGCTGTGCGCCTCCCAGCTCGCGTCCGCGTCGCGTCCGTAGCAGTCGGGCGAGGGCACGCTGATCGCCTGCATCAGCAGCGGCGCGTAGGTTTTTTTGTAGAGGTCCACGTCGCCCACGGCCAGCGCGCCCAGGGTCTCGCCGTGGTAGCTGTTCGACAGGCCGATGTAATTTTTTTTCTGGCTGCGCCCGAGATTCTTCCAGTAGTGGAAGCTCATCTTCAGCGCGACCTCCACGGCCGCGGAGCCGTTGTCGGCGTAGAAGCAGCGCGTGAGCCCGGCGGGCGCGATCCGCACCAGACGCTCGGACAGCTCGACCACCGGTGCGTGCGTGAAGCCGGCCAGCAGCACGTGCTCGAGGCGGTCGAGCTGATCTTTGACCGCGCCGACGATGGCTGGGTGGCAGTGTCCGAAGAGATTCACCCACCAGGAGCTGATGGCATCGAGGTAGTGTTTTCCGTCGAAATCCTCCAGCCAGGCGCCGCAGCCGGAGCGGATCGGCACCAGCGGCAGCCATTCGTGGTCCTGCATCTGCGTGCACGGATGCCAGACATGGGCGAGGTCGCGGGCGCTGAGTTCGGCGTTGGTCATGCAGAAAAGAAGATTTAGACAGGATAGACTGGATTTACAGGATTAACACGATAGAGGTTTTTGTTCTTGCAGGAAGTTCATCCTGTTGATCCTGAGAATCTTGTTGATCCTGTCCATTCCGCGCTTTTCGCCTGCGGCTGTCTACAAGTCCTTGACCAGGACCTTGGAGTTGCGCTGGTAGTTGTACAGCTGCTTGCGTTTCAGCGGCAGCTCGTCCAGCGACGCGGTCCTGAAGCCGCGCTCGATGAACCAGTGCGGCGCATGCGTGGTCAGCGCGAACAACCGTTTGAGCCGCTGCTGGCGCGCGCTGCGCTCGACCTGGTCGAGCAGCGCCTGCGCGCGGCCCTGCTTGCGGTAGTCCGGATGCACCGCCACGCAGGCCAGTTCGCCGTGCCTTTCCTCGGGATAGGGCATCAGTGCGCAGCAGGCCGTGATCAGGCCGTCGCGCAACATCACGAAGAAGTGGCTGATTTCGAGCTCCAGCTGCTCGCGCGAACGGGGGACCAGCACGCCGGCCTGTTCCAGTGGCGTGATGAGGCCGAGAATGCCGCCGACGTCGTCGATGGTCGCCGGACGCACTACGTCGTAGCTGTCGGCGAACACCAGCGTGCCCACCCCGTCGCGGCTGTAGAGCTCCTGCAGCAGCGTGCCGTCCTGCTGGTGGCTGATCAGGTGCACGCGCCGCACGCCCTGGCGGCAGGCGCGCACGGCGAGCTTCAGGTGGCTGGTCAGCGTTCCGGCCTTGTCGCGGCGTAACAGGTCCTCGGCGTCCTCGAGCTTGAGCTGGCGCGCGCCTTTCATTTTCTCGTCCAGCAGGAACACCAGCTTGTCGGCGCCCAACGCCTCGGCCGCCGCCGCCGCCACGTCCTCGTAGCGCAGGTTGAAGATCTCGCCGGTCGGGGAATAGCCCACGGGTGACAGCAGTACGATGCTGTCGCGCGCCAGGTGCGCCTTGATGGCCTCGGCCTCGATGCGCCGTACCTCGCCGGTCAGCAGGTGGTCGATGCCGTCGCGTACCCCGACTGGCCGCGCAATCACCAGGTTGCCGGTGGCGACCGACAGCCGCGCGCCGCCCATCGGCGTGCTGGCCAGGCCGGTGCTGAGCAGCGCCTCGATCTCCATGCGCAGGCTGCCGACCGCCTCCTTCACGCAGCTGAGCGTGTCCGGATCGGTGATGCGCAAGGGACCGGCGAACCGCGGTTCCAGGCCCGCCGCCTTGATCTGGGCGTCGATCTGCGGGCGCGCGCCGTGCACCAGGATGAGTTTCACGCCCAGGCTGTGCAGCAGGGCGATGTCGTAGATCAGGCGGCTGAAATCCGGGCGCGCGGCGGCCTCGCCGCCGAAGGCGATGACGAAGGTGCGCCCGTGGTGGGCATGAATGTACGGGGCCGAGCCCCGCAACACCCGCAGAAACGATTCAGCCGACATAGCCGTCCCGCCGCGCCTGTTCAGGTCGGCGGATTATAGGGAGAAATAGAACAGGATTAACAGGATGTCTCAGGATGATCAGGATGAATTCATGCTTGAGTCCAGAAACTTCATAATCCTGTTCATCCTGCTGAATCCTGACCATCCTGTTCTATTCCACGCAGAACCGCTGGATCAGCCGGCGCAGGAGCCGCACGGTCGGCTCGATCCGGTCCAGCGCCAGGTACTCGTCCGGCTGGTGCGCCTGCTCGATGTTGCCGGGTCCGAGTACCACGGTTTCCATGCCCATGCCGTTGAAGATCGCGCCCTCGGTGGCGAAGTCCACCGCGCCGGCGGCATGGCGGG
>DATLYR010000068.1 GCA_035574475.1 Nevskiales bacterium
CGCGGCGCTGGCCGTTGTCGAGCCGACCGGCTCGGGACTCGGCGGCGGCGGTTTCTGGCTGCTGCACCGCGCCGAGGACGGCTTGCAGGTGATGGTGGACGGACGCGAACGCGCGCCGCTGTCCGCGCGCCCGGACATGTACCTGGACCTCAACGGCGAGGTGGTGCCGGGCCTGTCCCAGGACGGGGCCCTGGCCGCCGGCATCCCGGGCGAGCCGGCGGCGCTGGCGCACATCGCGGAGCGCTACGGCCGGCTGCCGCTGGCGCGCAGCCTCGCGCCGGCCATCCGCTATGCCCGCGAGGGCTTTCCGGTGGACGAGAAACTGCAGCGTGCAATCGCGGGACGCCGCGCGGCGCTGGCGGCCTCGCCCGCGGCTGCGGCCGTGTTCCTGCCCGACGGCGTGCCGCCCCGTGTCGGTAGCCTGCTGGTGCAGGGTGAGCTGGCGCGCACGCTGTCGCGGCTGGCGGAAGAGGGTGCGGACGGCTTTTACCGCGGCGCTACCGCGGATGCGCTGGTGGACGGCGTGCGCGGCGCCGGTGGCATCTGGAGCAAGAAGGACCTGCGCAGCTATCGCGTCGTCGAGCGTACGCCGCTGGTGCTGGACTATCGCAACCTGCGCATCGTCACCGCGCCGCTGCCGTCCTCCGGCGGCATGGTCCTGGGCATCGCGCTGAACGTGCTCGCTGGCTACGACTGGGCGCGCCTGACGAGCGCGGACCGTCAGCATGTCACGGTCGAGGCCCTGCGCCGTGCCTTCCGCGATCGCGCCGAGCATATGGGCGATCCGGACTTCGTGCCGGCGCCCCTGCAGCTGCTGAGCCCGGGCTACGCCAGCGGCCTGCGCGCCGGCATCCGCCTGGACAAGGCCACGCCCAGCCGCAGCCTGACGGCGGCGATGCTGCGCGATGGCGAGGAAGGCGGCAACACCACCCACTTCTCGGTGCTCGATGCCGAAGGAAACCGGGTGGCGGCGACCCTGTCGATCAACCTGCCCCTCGGCTCCGGCTTCATGCCGCCGGGCACCGGCGTGCTGCTGAACAACGAGATGGACGACTTCGCCATCCGGCCGCAGACGCCCAACGCCTATGGCCTGGTCGGCGGCGTCGCGAACGCGGTGGCGCCGGGCAAGCGCATGCTGTCGAGCATGAGCCCGACCTTCGTCGAGACACCGGCGCGTGTGGCGATCCTGGGCACGCCGGGCGGCAGCCGCATCATCAGCATGGTACTGGGCGCGGTCCTGGCCTTCGCCGACGGTGCGGGTGCCGGCGCACTGGTCACGCAGCCGCGCCTGCATCATCAGTACCTGCCGGATGAGGTCGTCTACGAGGACGGCGCACTGAGCGATACCGACCAGGAAGCGCTGATCCAGCGTGGGCACCGGCTGCGCCGCAGCGAACCCTACGGCAACATGCAGGCGATCGTGTGGGAGCGCACACGCGGCCGGATCGAGGCGGCGTCCGACCCGCGCGGTATCGGCCAGGCACAGACGCAGGTAGGCCAGGCTGCGCCACCAGGGGCGGCCGTCGGCCGTTAGGTCAAACATCGGCCGTTGTTGCATTGGTATGGCGCGGCCATGGCACAGATATACTGTGCCTCACGGCGGCCGAGGGCCAGGTCAGATCGGGTCCATCGCGGTCGGCAGCAACGCAAGGGGGCTGCATGCAGCAGGCGGTCAGCTCACAGGCAGAGGCCTTGCTCGCGGCGGGCCTGCGCCTCTCGCGGCGGCTGCCGCTCGCACGCCTGACGCCGGCCGTCGTCGCCACCGAGGCGGGTCTGCCCTCGATCCGCTTCTTCGACGCCTATCCCGATCTCACCGCTTACCTGGTGGATCTCTATGAGCGGCATTTCCTGCTACCGGTGCGCCAGCGGCTCCAGGACATCCTGTCGCAGTCGCCGGCGGGCCCGGAGCGTACGCGCGCCGCCACCGCGGCCTACCTCGACTACTGCCTCACGCAGCGCGGCCTGCGTCGCTGGACGATCGAGGCGCGACAGTGGCCGGATTTCGATGCCGCCTACAACCGCGCCAGCCAGGGAATCCAGGTGCTGGCCGAAGGCGAGCTGCGCCCGCTGGGTTTCCGCAACCCCGCAGGTGCCGCACGGCTGTTTGCGGCCATGGTGTACGAGATCGCCCTGGTCGAGGTCGAGGACGGACGCGAACACGCCGCCCTGCGCCAGTGTCTCTGGCGCATGCTGACTTTCCGCAGCCGTCCGGTGTTGCGCTTCGCGCCGCGTCCGTGTACCGAAGCAGCACCGCCGACAACCGTTACGGCGACGCCGCGCCAGCGCCTGCTGCGCGCCGGCGAGGAGCTGCTGCGCGATCATGGCGGCAAACTGGAGTCGCTGACGCTGGACAGCCTGCTGGCGCATGCCGATGTGGATCGCGAGGCTTTCAACGGCGCCTTCGGCGACCTGCAGAGTTTCGAGCTGGCGCTGGTGCAGTCGTGGACCGAGCAGTTCATGACCCTCTGCCTGGCGGCTTCGCAGGGCTTGCCGCCCGGCGCCGAGCGCCTGCACGCATTCCTGACCGCGGCCTGGGACTGCAACCTGCATGCGCAGCGCGGCCTGCGCCTGCTGATGAAAGCCCTGCTGCGCACCGATCCCGAGCTGCGCGCCCGCATCCTGCTGCGCGTACAGAACTTCACCCGCATCGTCGCGCTGGAGTTCCAGGCAGTGGGGCTGCCCTCGCCGCAGGCGCTGGCGCGGTTGTTCGTCGCCGCCAGCACCGAGCTGGTCGAAGCCGAGGAAACCGCAGCCGTGCCCCTGCCGCGCCTGCGCGAAACCTTCTGGCAGTGGTTCGACCCGTTGATGGCCGGCGCGCGCCCGCGCGGAGCACGCGGCCGCATGCTCCGCGCGGACGCTGCCGCGGCGCAGACCAGCTTTCTGACCATGCAGATCGGCGAGGTGCCGGGCCGGCGCCGTCGCTCGGCGGCGGACCGTGCAGCCCTGCGCCAGCGGCTGGTGGAGGCCGGCGACCGCCTGCTGCTGAGCGGCGCGCGGCTGGACACGTTGACGCCCAACCGGCTGGCCCTGCTCGCGGGCATCGAGCCGGAGGATTTCGGCGCCTGTTACGCGCACGAGCACGACTACCTGGCTGATCTGTTCGGCTTCCTGCTGGACGAGGTGCGCGACATCACGGTCGAGGCGACCGCGCACATGGATCCCGGCATCCCGCGCATGTGGCGCGGCATCGAGGTTTACCTGGACGCACGCCTCGATCGGCCCACCATCCACGAGCTGTCGCGGCGGCTGCAGGGCAACCCCGCCGCCGTGCGCCTCAGTCGCGGTCGCAACGCCGCCTTCGTGCGTATCATCGCCACCGAGTTCCGGTCGGCCGGCTGGCCGGACCCGGACGAGAACGGCCACTTGATGACCGCGCTGGTCAGCGAGACGGTGCAGGCAGAGTACGAAGCCGGGCGCCGCCTGCCGGAGTATCGCATCACGCTGCGCAATTTCCTGGAGCAGGTCTGAAGACCATGCGCCCGCCAGCCTATCGCCAGCGCGAATTGCTGATCGAAGCCGGGCTCGAGCTGGCCGAGAAGTTGCCGCCGGCGCAGCTCACGGCGAGTGCGATCGCGCGCCGCGCCGGGCTGGCCACACGCAGCCTGGCCTTGCAGTTCGGCGGGCTGGAACGCTATGGCGAGGTCCTCCAGGGTCTCCACTATGAAGAGATGCGGCACCAGGCGCTGGCCGCCATCCACGGCCAGGGCCCCGGCCTGGAGCGCATCCTGCGCGCGACACAGGCTTACTTCGACTTCGCCTTCAGTCGCCGCGGATTGCGTGGCTGGCTGTCGGAACTGCGTGCGCGTTCGCCGGCCATGCAGGCGCAATGGCGACTGGACAGCCAGCTGTATGCGCAGTTTCTTGCCAGTGAGCTGGCGCTGTGCGGCTGGCCGCACCCGCTGGCCGGCGCGCGCTTGTACATCGCCGCTGTGCTGGAACTGGTGCGCTGCGAGCAGCGCGAAAGTCGCCGGCTGCCGGCGGCGCGGCGGGCGCTGGAGCGTTTCCTGCGCACTTACGGCCGCAACGGCCCCTGACCCAACGGCGTGACCTCCACGCGCAGGATGGCACCTGGCGCCGGATTCGCGGTCTAATCCGGTGTCGAGGTAGCGGGCCCGGTCGCAGTCAGCGGGCTTGTGCCAGGACCAGCTTCCGGGCCCCGTACAGGGGTCACATTCCCCAGGCTTTCCACGCGCTGCCTCGGCAGGAGGCTATTCATGCGACACCTTGCGCGTGTAGCGAGCCTGATCCTGGTGGCGGGCGCCGTTCTGCTGCAAACTGCTTGCAGCGGAGTGCTGCCGAGCAAACAGACCGAGACGCGCTCGCCGTGGACCAGCTTCGATCAGGCCAAGGCCAGTTATGACCTGATCCTGCCGGGCGAAACGCGCTTGCAGGATTTGCAGGCCATGGGCCTGGACCCGGCCCGGGCACCCAATGTGCGGCGATTGAATTACGTCGAGTTGATCGAGTTCTTCATGCCGCACCCGTCGATCCAGCGCTCCGACCTCGACCCGTCGTTGCGTGCCTGTTTGGATGCGCGCGAATCCTGCTATGCGTACGAGATCCAACCGGGGGTCACGCGCGAGAGGCGTCACGGCAACGTCGCGCTCGATGTCTTCGGTTTCCGGCGCGAGACCACCACTTCGGGGTGGCAGTTCAAATCGCTGATCGTGCTCCAGGGCGATGTGGTGACATACAAACTCTGGAGCGGGGAGCCCAATATCCAGCGTGAAACCTCCGAGCATCGGCCGCTGGGGCCGCTGCAGTCAGGCGAGAAACTCCTGGAGCGGGCGATCTACTGACAGGTCTCGGCCGGGGTACGGGTCGCGTGCTCGTCGGGGCAGCCTTACGGACGTGGGTCAGCTGCATGGTCGGAGGCGGCTGCATGGGATGCTGACTAGCGCTGGCAGCGGGGGCAGTAATAGCTCGAGCGCTGGCCGATCACGCGCTGGCGGATGGACGCGCCACAGCGCGGGCAGGGCTGTCCGGCGCGGTCGTACACGCTGAGCCGTAGCTGGAAATAGCCCGTGCCGCCGTCCACGCCCACATAGTCGCGCAGCGTAGTGCCGCCCTGACGAATGGCTTCCTCGAGTACCTCACGCACCGCCGCGGCCAGCGCGGCGTAGCGGGGGCGGGTTACACGACCGGCGGCTCGCAGTGGGTGGATGCCGGCGCGGAACAGTGCCTCGGAGGCGTAGATGTTGCCGACGCCGACCACGACGCGGCCATCCATCAGGAAATTCTTCACCGGCACGCGGCGCTCGCGGGCGCGCCGGAAGAGGTAATCGCCCGAGAATACCTCACTGAAAGGTTCCGGGCCGAGCGCTTTGAGCAGCTTGTGCTGCTGCGGGTCGCCCGTCAGCCACAGCGCGCAGCCGAAGCGGCGCGGGTCGTGCAGGCGCAGCAGCTGGCCGCCGTCGAGCAGGATGTCGAGATGATCGTGCATCTGCGGCGGCTGTGTGTCCGGCAGCACACGCAGCCGGCCGGACATGCCGAGGTGGATCAGCAGGCTCCGGTCGCCGCTGCGGAATAGCAGGTACTTGGCGCGCCGTTCCACACGCTCGATGCGGCGGCCGGGCAGTTCGCGCGCCAGCGCGGCCGGTACCGGCCAGCGCAGGCGCCGGTCATGCACCCGCACGGCGGTGACGCGACGGCCGAGCACGTGCGGCTCCACGCCGCGGCGCGTGGTCTCGACTTCCGGCAGCTCGGGCATCAGGGCTGCCCGGCGGGTTTCCCAGCGGCAGCGTCCTGCGGTTTGGCCTCCGGCTTGGGCGGAGCCTTCAGCTCGAACAGCTCGCTGTCGAGCGTTTTCGACAGCGCAAACTGCACGCCCAGCTCCGGGCGTGCCAGCAGCAGCTGCTCCTGACGGTCGAGGATGACGAAGCGGAAATTCTCCTCGCCGGCTTGGATGCGCACCTCGCCCTGTGCGCGCTTACGGCGGTCCAGTGGGCTGACCCACATGGCCTGCGCACGGAGCCAGGCATCGGCCATTTTCTGCGCCGCATCCGCGCCCTGATCGGCGCTGGCGGGCGTCACGGTCCAGCCTGACTTGTCGTTGCGGCTGAGCGTCAGGCCCGGCAGCTGGATGCGCGTGAGCTGGGCGCCTTCGGGCAGCAGCCGGCGCGCGACCAGATCGTGATAATCGGCATCGAGCGCGGCCGAGGGTGGATCCTCGATCAGATGCACGGTTTCGCCGAGCCGCACATAGCGGCGCGATTCGATCGGGTCAAGACCGCCGAACTCGAGGCGCACGTCGTTGAGCTGGATGCTCCAGTCGGAGGGCGCCAGGCCCAGTTTGGCGAGCTCCATTTCGGCCACGGGGTAGCGGCGCTGGCTGGGGCGGCTGGCCAGTTCGAGCAGGGCGCCGACCTCGATGCCTTCGGCGCGTGTTTCTACCGGTGCCGTCAGCCACCAGCTCGAACCGCGCTTCTCCAGTCGGATGTCGTCGCGCCCCGCATGCCGTACCAGGATGCGGTTGATGTCGTCTGCCTTCAGCCCGGTCAGCGGCGGGGGGGGTGGCTCCGGTTTCTCGCGGGCGAAGTATGCAGCCGCCGCCAGCCCGACCACGAGCACGGCGAGCAGCAGGTTGAGGTGCTTGCGTTTCATGTTCGAGGCATCCTCAGCTGCGGTGACGCAGCCACCAGCGCACCACGCCGATGCCCAGTAACGCGAGCGGTAGTGCGAAGATGAAGCCTCCGGCGATCAGCATGTAGGCCCAGGGTGGCACGTTGAGCGCAACGTCTTTGGCCTTCGGGATCTCGATCGACAGCTGTGTGTCGCGATTGGCCAGCCATTGGATCATGTTGACCCCCGCTTGCTGATTGCCGAGTTCTTTGAGGTAAGCGTTGCTCAGGAAGTCGCTGTCGCCCACCACCACGACGCGCTGCTGGGGCGGGGTCTTGTCCAGGTCGGCGAAGGTGAGCGTCTGGGGCGGCTTGTAGTCGGGGTGATTGCGCTGCAGCGTCACGCCCAGCATCAGCGGGCCGCGAATGTCGCCCGCAGCCTCGTCCAGGCGCATCTGCTCCTGCACCGGGCCGCTCTCCAGCCAGCTGCGCTCTGGCGAACGCAGCAGCGGCGTCGCCTGCCAGGCGCTGTCCTCGCGCGGGCGGATCGCGCGCGCGAAGGGAAACAGGGTGATGTTGTCGAGATCCTGAGTGATCGGATGCTGGCCGTAATCCATCACCAGCGCTACGGCCGGATGGCCGGTGCCCAGCAGCTGGAAGTCCGGATAGATCGCGGTGCCGTTGGGCAGACTGATGCCGAGGTCGTCGGCCAGCGGCTGCAGGCCGGCGAGTGTACCCGGATCGGCCAGCCACAGCAGACTGCCGCCTTTCTTGACGTAATCGCGGATCAGCTGCACTTCACCCGGCAGCAGGTTCGATTGCGGACTGGCGATGACCAGCACGGCGGTATTCCCGGGAATGGCCGGCGTGCGTGCCAGGTTCAGTGCCTGTACCTTGAGTCCCTTGTCGCGCAGTTCCTTGGCCAGCTGTCCGTAGTCGGCCTGCGCCTGGCCTTCGATCGAGCGTTCGCCATGCCCGCTCAGGAACATGATCCACGACTCGCCGGCGTACGACAGTCGCTGCAGGGCGGCCGACAGCGCCGGCTCGCTGATCACGCGCAGTTTCTCGCGTCGGCCCTGGTACTCGACCACGACCTCGCCACTGGCGGCGATGCCCAGCTCACGCACCTTCTCCGGCGCCTTGGCCGGGTCCACGAAGCTGAGCGTGATGTCGGGCTTGTGGCGCTGATAGCGCTCGACATAGGCACTGATCTCGCGGCGCAGCGTCTGGTCGGGGTACAGGTAGGCGGTGATGGTGACCGGATCGCGCATCGTCGCCAGCAGCTTGACGCTGGGCTCAGACAACGAGTTGCTGCGGTTCGCGGTCCAGTCCGCCGCATAGTCGTAACGGGTGGACAACCAGGCCAGCAGCCCGACCACCGTCAGCATCAGCGCGATGCTGACGACCTGCTGCAGGCGGTTCTGGAACTTCGGGTCGTTGAAACGCACAACCATGTCAGTGCCGCTCCATGTCGAGGCGCTGTACGGTCAGGCCGAGGAAGACGGCCGTGACCAGCAGGTAATAGATGACGTCGCTGGTCTCGAACACGCCGCGCAGCATGCTGTCGTAGTGGCCGATCAGCGACAGATAGTGGAATACGCCGCTGAACGGAAAGTCCTGGTAGCCGACCCAGTGCACCAGCCACAGCAGCAGCAGGAAGCCGAAGCTGGCCACCGCCGCGACCGTCGGCTGCGCCGTCAGCGAGGACATGAACAGGCCGGCGGCACCGAATGCGCACATGATCAGCGCCAGACCCAGCAGACCGGCAGCGACGCGGCCGAGGTCCAGGTCGGTGGCCGGCAGCAGCGACAGCGGCATCAGCGCCACCAGCACCAGCACCGCCAGCATGAAGCCGGCCAGGCCCAGGAACTTGCCCAGGACAATCTCGGTGAGCGAGGCCGGCGCCGACATCAGCAGGTCCAGGCTGCCACTGCGCCGCTCCTCGCTGAACAGGCGCATGGTCAGCAACGGCATCACCAGCAGCAGCAGGATGGCGGAGAAGCCGAACAGCGCGCCGCCGACGACCTCGCTGACGCCGGGCGGGTTGTCGCCCATGAACGGTGCATTGGCGTAGTCCACCAGGCTCATGACGAAGATCAGGCCGAGCACCAGCTGTACCACCGCCAGCACGGCCCAGGCCAGTGGCGAGACGAAGATGCGGCGCATTTCATGCACGGCGATGTGCCAGGTCTTCATGCGGCGTTCTCCAGCGTTGTGTCGTCCTGGGTGGTGAGCTCGACGAAGATTTCCTCCAGCGTCTTGCGCGCGGCATGCAGCTCGTACAGACCCCAGCCGTTGCGCACGGCACGCTCGGCCAGTGTCTCGCGCAGATCCTGGCCAGGCGCGCACTCCAGGCGGATGCGGCCGTCGGGCAGCTGCCGCGCCTGGGTCACGCCGCCGATGCCGGTCAGACTGTCGAGGCTGGGCGGGTTGCGCAGGCCCAGGGTGAGGATGCTGGGCTGTGCCTGGGCCTGCAGCTCGGCCATCGCCGCCGAGAACACCAGCCGACCGCGATTGATGATCACCACGCGCGAACAGGTGGCCTGGATCTCGGACAGGATATGGCTGGACAGGATCACGCTGTGCTGCTTCGCCAGTTCGGCGATCAGTTTGCGGATCTCCCGGATCTGGATCGGATCGAGCCCGACGGTGGGCTCGTCGAGAATGATGACCGGCGGGCGGTGGATGATGGCCTGCGCCAGTCCGACGCGCTGCTGGTAGCCCTTGGACAGGTTGCCGATGATGCGGGCACCGACGTCGTGCAGGCCGCAGTCGCGCTTGGCGGAGGCCAGCGCCTCGGCCAGGCGCGCGCGCGGCACGCCGTGCAGGCGGGCGCAGTAGCGCAGGTATTCGTCCACCGTCAGCTCCGGGTACACCGGCGGGTGCTCGGGCAGGTAGCCGAGCGCGGTCTTGGCCAGCTTGGGGTCCTCGGCCAAGTCCACCCCGTTGATGTACACGCTGCCGCTCGTGGGTGCCAGGCAGCCGCTGAGCATGCGCAGGGTGGTGGATTTGCCGGCGCCGTTCGGCCCGAGCAGGCCGAGGATGTCGCCGGCGCGCAGCTCCAGGCTGATGTCCTGGGCGGCGAGCTTGTTGCCGTAGCGCCGGGTCAGGCCCCGGGCGCTGATCAATACCGGTTGTGCGGATGGTTGTGCCATCGTCGTTGGTCTCCCCCTTTTGAGCACGGCAGACGCCTGCGTTGGCGAAAGACCGGACAGGCCGCCAAAAGGTTCCGTCAGTGGAGCGGACCCGAGCACGCCGCAGGTCCGTGGCCGGCATTTTACCCGCCCGGCCCGGCGCCTCAAGCCCCGCACCGACCGGTGCGAAGCGCTATAAGGATATGCCGCAAAAACGGGCATCGCTCGGGTACACTAGGCGCCCTTTGCAGCGGC
>DATLYR010000069.1 GCA_035574475.1 Nevskiales bacterium
GGTTGCCCGGGCGCATCGGGATGTACAGCCGTTGCTCCGCCGGCACCGATTCCAGCACCGCCTGCGGCAGGCCGCGGGTTTCCGGCCCGAACAGCAGGATGTCGTCCTCCCGGTAACGGACGTCGTGGTAGGGCGTCTGCCCGCGGGTGGAGACGGCCAGCAGCCGCCCGGGCAGCGTGGCGCGCAGCGCCGTCAGGCTTTCGTGCTGGCGGACGTCCGCCCATTCACGGTAATCGAGCCCGGCGCGCCGCAGTTTCGCGTCATCGAGATCGAATCCCAGCGGATGGATCAGGTGCAGCCGCGCGCCGGTGTTCGCGCACAGGCGGATGATGTTGCCGGTGTTCGGCGGGATCTCCGGCTGGTAGAGCGCAACGTGAATCACGCCAGGCCTCTCGCCTGCGCGGCTGCCATGCCCTCGGCGATTGACAGATTTTGCTGACTGCGCATAACGTTAGGCGACTCTACAATCTTTACAGGCGTCGGGTGATGCCCATGAAAAAACACGGTCGCGCATTTCTGAAACTTCTGGTGCTGGGCGGCGTCGTGGTGAGCCTGGCGGCGGTGCCGGCGCGCGCCGCCGACACCTCGGTGAACGGACCGGAGCCTTCCGCCGAGGCGATGGCGGTGGACGTGCTGCTGGTGCGGCCGGCGTCGCTGGTCGCCACCGTGCTGGGCACGGGTTTCTTTGTCGTCTCGCTGCCGTTCAGCATCCTGGGCGGCAACGTGGACGAGGCCGGCCGCAATCTGGTACTCAAACCGGCCAAGACGACCTTCATCCGCCCGCTCGGGGAATTCGAGTAGGCCCAGCCTGTACGCCCCGCATCGACGCGGGGCCGCCTAGGGGGTCACGGTTTTTGGCGGTGCCTTCGGGTGAGTCTCCCCGGCCGGGCTTGCAGCCGGCCCCTTCCACTGAATTCTGACTTTGCGCCGGCCCCAGGCGAAGGCATCGTCATCGTCCTCCATGAGAATGTCGATGCGCTTCGTCCAGCGCGGGTGCATCAGGTCCATCACCACGTATTCGCCGCGCCGGCCTTCGATGCGCACGCGGGTGCCGCGCGTCAGACCCATGGCCAGCAGATCGCGCGACACGGCGATGATCCTGGCCTCGTCATCGAGTTCGTCGCCCCAGGCACCGATGTCCTCGTCATCGTCCGTCTGGCCGCTGTCCAGCGTGTAAGCGACGGCCGTGACGGTGAGCGTATGCTCGATATCGTTTGCCGCGACCGGCAAGGCCGGCAACACCAGCAACACCAGGGCAATGGCCAATGCCAGGCGCATCCTGTCGTGCATGGGAATGGCTCCCCCTTGTTGTCGTTCTGTCATGGGAGTATACCGGCGTCGCCCGACGGTGGTTAGCGCAACGGCCGACCGTCGGCGTCCAGCACCTGCACCGGACCGAATTCGAGTTCACGCACCGCCGTTTCGATCTTCGCCAGATCACCGACGACGACCCAGGTCAGTGCGCCGGGATGCAGCAACGCCTGCGCTGCGGTCTTGAGGTCCGACGTAGACAGCGCGCGCACGCGGCTCACATAGCGGTTGTAGTAGTCGTCCGGCAGGCCGAACACGACGGCCTGGCCGAGCGTACCGCCGATGGCGGCGTTGGTCTCGTGGTCGCCGGGCAGGCTCAGCACCAGGCTGTCCTGGGCGGCGGCCAGTTCGGCCGGCGTCGGCGGGCGCCGGCCGCGCAGGTCCTCGATCTCGCGCAGGATTTCGCGCATCGCGTCGGCGGTGCGGTCGGTCTGCACCGCAGCGTAGGCCATGAACGGCTGCTGGCCCTTGGTTTCGCGCAGCAGGCTGCGCGCGCCGTAGGACCAGTGCTTGTCCTCGCGCAGGTTCATGTTCAGGCGCGAGGTGAACTGGCCGCCCAAGATGGCGTTGAGCGTGTCGAGCGCGAATTTACGCTCGCCGTCGAAGGGGTCGGCGACATGTCCGGCGATGACTACCGACTGCTCCGCGCCAGGGCGGTCCATGAGGAACACGCGTGGCTGCTGCGGCAGCGGTACCGTGCCCAGCGACTTGCGGGGCAACGGCGCGGCCGGCCTGCGCCAGTCGCCCAGATGTTTCTCCAGCAATGGCCGGAGCTCGCCGAGGCCGATGTCCCCGACCACCACCAGCGTGGCATTGTCGGGCCGTATCCAGTCACGGTGGAAACGGCGTAGCTGCCCCACGTCGATTGCACTAACGCTTTCCTCGGTACCGCTGCCGGTCAGGGGCAACCCATAGGGATGCTGTGGTCCGTACAGCAGCGGGGGCAGCACGCGCTGCGCCAGGCTCACGGGCTGGGCCTTCTCCTGCTGGATCGCGGCCAGGCGCTGCTTCTTGAGCCGGTCGAGTTCATGCGCCGGGAAGGCCGGCTGCTGGATGACATCGGCGAAGATCGCCAGTGCCGGTTCGTACAGTGGCCGCACTGCCGACAGTGCGATGCTCGAGCTGTCGAGCGAGGAGCCGGTGCTGAGTATTGCGCCGAGGCGCTCCAGCTCGGCGCTGATCGTGAGCGCGTCGCGTGTCTGTGTGCCCTCGTCGAGCATGTCGAGCGCCAGGCTGGCCAGACCGGGTCGGGCCGGGTCACTGCCTCGGGCGGCGTCGGTGGCGAAACCGGCGTCGAGGATGAGGTTGAAGCTGGCCATGGGCGTGCCGCGTCGCTCCGCCAGCAGGACCTTGAGGCCGTTGTCCAGCGTGAAGCGTTGCACGGGTGGCAGACGCAGCTCGGGTGGCGTGCCGGTGCTCGGCAACCGGCTGCGGTCGGCGCCGCCAGGCTGCGCGCGATACTCGGGGAAGGGGTGCACTTCGAGCACGTACACGCCATCGCCGAGCCAGGCCTGTGCGGTCTGGCGCAGGCGCGCCGGGGTGGCCTCGCGCAGATGGCGCAGGCTGCGCTGATAGGCGTCGGGACTGCCACCGAACACCTCGCTGCTGGCGAGGATGTCGGATTTGCCGCCGAAGCCGCCGATGCGCTCGCTGCCGCGCACGATGTCGGCGAACAGGGCGGTGCGCACCCGGTTCAGCTCGGCTGCCGCAGGGCCAGCGCGCAGGAAGCGTGCCAGTTCCTCGTCGAGCGCGCGCTCCAGCCGCGCCAGCTCCACGCCCGGCTTGGCGGTGGCCCAGATCAGGAACTGCGAACCGATCTCACGGTCGTCCAGCACGGCCGAAACGTCGGTGGCCAGCTGCTCGCGGTACACCAGCCGCTCGTACAGCCGGCTGGTCTTGCCGCCGGCCAGCAGGTCGCCGGTCAGTTGCAGGTCGGCGGCTTCGCGGGTATAGGCGGGCGGCACGTTCCAGACTTTGTAAAGGCGCGCCTGCGGCACGCGGTCCTGCATCGTCTGCCGGCGCTCGCCCTGCATTTTCGCGATCCAGCTCTTGTGACGCGGCACCGGCGGGCCGGCTGGGATGTCGCCGAAATAATGCTCGACCTTGCGTCGGGCCTCGGCCGGCGAGATGTCGCCGGCGATGACGATCACGGCATTGGCGGCGCCGTAGTAGCGCCTGAACCAGTCATGCACGTCTTCCAGCGCAGCGGCGTTAAGGTCTTCCATCGAGCCGATCACCGGCCAGGAGTACGGGTGTCCGGCCGGGTAAGTGTTGGCGGCGATCAGCTCCCAGGCCTTGCCATAGGGTGCGTTCTCGCGCTGGCGCTTCTCGTTCTGCACCACCCCGCGCTGCTCGTCGAGCCGCGCCTGGTCGATGACGCCCAGCAGGTGACCCATGCGATCCGACTCCAGCCACAGCGCCAGGTCGAGCGCGGGGGTCGGGACGTTCTGGAAATAATTGGTGCGATCCTGGCTGGTGGTGCCATTGGCGTCGGTGGCGCCGGCGCGTTCCAGCGGGCGGAAGTATTCGTCGTCGTGGTGCTCGCTGCCCTGGAACATGAGGTGCTCGAACAGATGCGCGAAGCCGGTTTTGCCGGGTTTTTCATCCTTCGAGCCGACGTGATACCAGACATTGACCGCGACGATCGGCGCCTTGCGGTCCTCGTGGACGATCAGGGTCAGGCCGTTGTCGAGCACGAACTTCTGGTAGGGGATGTCGATTTCGGGAATGGCGTCGGGCTGCGCGCCGGCCGGCGCGCCGAGCGCCAGCAGCCAGCCCGCGAGCCACAGGCCGAGAAAGCGACGGGTACGGGGCATTGCAGGGTCTCCGCAGGTGAATACACGCATGTCGCGGCTAGCTTAGCAGCGGTGCCGGCCTGATAAGCTAGCCGCATGGCTCCCTCAGACTCGACGCCGACGACGCGGTTCCCGCGTCAGCTGTCGCTGCGTGCGCTCGCCCTCGGCGTCGCGCTCTCGCTGGTGCTGGCCGGCGCGAATGCCTATCTGGGGCTGTTCGCGGGCATGACCGTGTCGGCCTCGATCCCGGCTGCAGTGGTCTCGATGGCGGTGCTGCGCTGGCTGCGCGACGTGCACGTGCTCGAGCACAACATCGTGCAGACCGCAGCCTCGGCCGGTGAGGCGATCGCGGCCGGCGCGATCTTCACCCTTCCGGCGCTGGTGATCATGGGGTACTGGGTAGATTTCAGCTCGCCCTGGGTGATCCTGATCTGCGGTGTCGGCGGCCTGCTCGGCGTGATTTTCACCATCCCGCTGCGGCCTGCGCTGATCGTCGAACAGAAGCTGCCGTTCCCCGAGGGCGTCGCCACCGCCGTCGTGCTGGAGGCGGGCGAGTCGCGTCGCGGTATCCGGATGCTGGCCCTCGGCGCGCTCGCCGGTGCGCTGGCCAAGCTGGGCGAGTCGGGCCTGCGGCTGTGGCCGGCGGCGGCCGGCGCGAGCCTGCCGGCCGGGCAGGGCGTGATCTACCTCGGCTGCAACCTGTCGCCGGCGCTGCTGGCCGTGGGCGCGATCGTCGGCTTCAACGCGTCGGTGCTGATCTTTGCCGGCGGCGTCCTGGCCTGGTGTATCGCCATCCCGCTGTATGCCAACCTGCCCGGCGTGGCCCTGCCCGAGGCCGAAGCTGCCGCGCTGGCGCGTGCGCTGTGGAGCACGCAGATCCGCTATCTCGGCGTCGGCGCGATGCTGGTGGGCGGGCTGTGGGCGCTGTGGGGGTTGCGCGGTGCCCTGGCCGCGGGACTGCGCCAGGCGGCGTTCGCCGCGCGCGGGCATGACGGCGCCGACTTACCGCGCAGCCTGCTCCTCGCGCTGCTGCTGGTGTTGGCGCTGGCGATGTTCCTGTTCTACCGCCAGCTGCTTGGCGGCAGTACCGGCGCGATACCGCTGACTGGCATGATGCTGCTGGCGGCGTTCGTGTTTTCGGCGGTCGCGGGTTACATGGCGGGGCTGGTCGGTTCCTCGCACAACCCGATCTCGGGCGTCACCATCGCCACGATCCTCTTTACCGCGCTCGGCCTGCTCGGGTTCGGATACGACATGCACACGGGGCCGGTGGCGGCGGTGCTGATCGGCGCAGTGGTGTGCTGCGCGGCAGCCATCGGTGGCGACACCTTGCAGGATCTCAAGGCCGGCCAGCTGCTGGGAGCGTCTCCCTGGCGCCAGCAGTTGGCGCAGATGCTGGGCGTGGTCAGCGCGGTGCTGGTGCTGGCGCCGATCCTGTCGCTGCTGCTGCGCGCCTACGGTTTCGGCGCGCCCACGGCGGAACATCCGCATCCGCTGCCGGCGCCGCAGGCGCACCTGATGGCAGCCGTGGCGCAGGGCGTGTTCGGCGGGCGCCTGCCGTGGACTATCGTGGGTATCGGGGCGGCCATCGGCGCCGGTGTGATCGTCTTGGACGAAATCCTGCGTCGCCGCGGTAGCGGATTTCGCGCGCCGGTGCTGGCGGTGG
>DATLYR010000070.1 GCA_035574475.1 Nevskiales bacterium
CGGCTCGACGCCGATGACCTTCACCTTCGGGCGCACGGCCTTGATGTAGGCCGCGACCCCGGCGATGAAACCGCCGCCGCCCACCGGCACGAACACCGCATCGAGCGGGCCCGGGTGCTGGCGCAGGATCTCCATACCGACCGTGCCCTGCCCGGCGATCACATCCGGGTCATCGTAAGGGTGTACGAAAGTCATGCCGCGCTCGGCGGCCTGGCGCTGTGCCTCCTCGTAGGCCTCGTCGTAGGTGTCGCCGTGCAGCAGGATGCGGCCGCCCAGGCGCCTTACCGCCTCGACCTTGATGCTCGGGGTGGTACGCGGCATGACGATCAGCGATTTGATGTCGGCACGGTTCGCGGCCAGCGCCAAACCCTGGGCGTGGTTGCCGGCCGAGGCGCAGATCACGCCGCGCGCACGCTGCGCAGCGCCCAGCTTCGCCACCTTGTTGTAGGCGCCGCGCAGTTTGAAGGAATGCACCGGCTGCAGGTCCTCGCGCTTGAGCAGCACGGTGCAGCCCAGGCGCTCGGACAGCAGCGGCGCCACCTCCAGCGGCGTCTGGATGGCGACGTCGTAGACCGACGCCGACTCGATGCGTTTGCGGTAGGTGCTCATGGCGCCGGCGTATCTTATTATGTTCGCCCGAAATCCACAGTAACGGACATGCCGCACTCCATAGGCTTCATCGGCGGAGGCAACATGGCGGCCAGCCTGATCGGCGGGCTGCTGGCCGACGGCCTGCCACGCGAGTACCTCCATGTCGCCGAGCCGGACCCGGAGCGCCAGCAGTTCCTGGCGGCGCGCTTCGGGCTGCGCGCCGAGGCGGGCACGACGCTGGCCGCGACTGCCGACATCCTGGTGCTGGCGGTCAAGCCGCAGGTCATCCAGGCCGTGGCGCGCGAGCTGGCCCCGGCACTTGCGACGCACAAGCCGCTGGTGATCTCCATCGCCGCGGGTATCCGCACGGCGGATCTCTCGCGCTGGCTCGGCGGCTACACCGCCATCGTGCGCGCCATGCCGAATACCCCCGCGCTGATCCAGGCCGGCGCCACCGGGCTGTATGCGATGCCAGCGATCACACCGGCACAGAGGGCCGCGGCCGAGTCGGTGCTGCGCGCCGTCGGACTGACCTGCTGGGTGGATGAGGAGCGCCTGATCGACGGCATCACTGCGCTGTCGGGCAGCGGCCCGGCCTACTTCTTCCTGCTGATGGAGGCCCTGCAAGAAGCCGGACACCGGCTCGGCCTCGACAGCGAGACCGCACGCCTGCTGACCCTGCAGACCGCCTTCGGCGCCTCCAAAATGGCGCTGGAAAGCAGCGAGCCGCCCGGCACGCTGCGCGCGCGCGTGACCTCGCCCGGTGGTACCACCGAACAGGCGCTGAAGACCTTCATCGAAGGCAGGCTGCCGGAGCTGGTCGAGCAGGCGCTCAAGGCCGCGGCGCGGCGTGCCGAGGAGCTGGCGCGCGAATTCGGAAAGGACCGCCCATGAACTTTGGCCTCGAGAATCCGCTGATCTTCCTGATCGACACTCTCTTCGGGCTGTACGTGCTGGTGCTGATCCTGCGTTTCATCCTGCAGGCGGTACACGCCGACTTCTACAACCCGCTGTCGCAATTCGTCTGGCGGGTCACCAACCAGCCGGTCGGTCTGCTGCAGCGCGCGCTGCCGCGCTGGCAAAGTTATGACTTCGCGGCGCTGGCGCTGGCGCTGGCGCTGGTAGCGCTCAACCTCTGGATCGACCTCAGCCTGGTCGGCGCGCGCATCGCGCCGCTGACCCTGCTGCTCTGGTCCCTGCTGAAGCTCGTCGCTTTCACCCTGAACCTGTATTTCTTTTCCATCCTGATTCAGACCATCATGAGCTGGGTCAACCCCGGCATGCCGAGCCCGGCCAGCGCCGTGCTGTGGAGCATCAATGAGCCGCTGCTCAAGCCGGTCCGCAACCTGCTGCCGCCGATCGGCGGACTCGACCTGTCACCGCTGGTGGTGCTGATCGCCATCCAGGTGCTGCTGCGCAGCCTGCCGGCCCTGCCCGGCCTGCTGTGAGCGCCGCCACCGTCCCCATGGCCACCGCCCCCTTCCCGCCCGACTCGGTCGGACTGGTGCAGCCCCAGACGCTGCACGTGGACCAGCCACTGGCCTTGGACTGCGGCAAAACGCTGCCGCAGTACGACCTGGTCTATGAGACCTACGGCCGGCTCAACGCCGACCGCAGCAACGCCATCCTGGTCTGTCATGCGCTGTCGGGCGATCACCACGTCGCCGGTTACCACTCGCCGGAGGACCGCAAGCCCGGCTGGTGGGACGATTTCATCGGCCCCGGCAAGCCGATGGACACCAATCGCTTCTTCGTGGTCGGGATGAACAATCCCGGCGGCTGCAAGGGCTCCACGGGTCCCAACAGCCCCAACCCGGCCACCGGCAGACAGTACGGCCCCGACTTTCCCATCGTCACCGTGCGCGATTGGGTACGCGCACAGGCGGTACTGCAGGGGCACCTGGGCATCGGGCAGTGGGCGGTCGTCATCGGCGGCAGCCTGGGTGCGATGCAGGCCATGCAGTGGGCGATCGACTTCCCCGACGCCATCCGCCACGCCATCGTGATCGCGGCGGCGCCGCGGTTGTCGGCACAGAACATTGCCTTCAACGAGATCGCGCGCCAGGCCATCCTCTCGGACCCGGATTTCCACGAAGGGCGCTACTACGATCACGGCGTGGTGCCACGCCGCGGGCTCATGCTGGCGCGCATGCTCGGTCACATCACCTACCTGTCCGATGACGCCATGCGCGCCAAGTTCGGCCGCGACCTGCGCGAGGGCAAGATCAACTACAACTACGACGTCGAATTCCAGGTCGAGAGTTACCTGCGCCACCAGGGTCAGTCGTTCGTGGATCGCTTCGACGCCAACACCTACCTGCTGATGACCAAGGCACTGGATTACTTCGACCCAGCGCGCGAATTCGACAACGACCTCGCATGCGCCTTCCGCCAGGCACGTGCGAAGTTCCTGGTGATGTCCTTCAGCAGCGACTGGCGCTTCTCGCCGGCACGCTCGCGCGAGATCGTCAAGGCGCTGGTGGATGCCAAACGCGACGTCAGCTACGCCGAGATCGGCTCGCAGCTGGGCCACGACGACTTCCTCATGACCATTCCGCATTACGTGCAGACGCTGGGCAGCTATCTGGAACGCGTAGCCCGGGAGTGTGGCGTATGAACACGGCCGCTGCGGAACAGGCCGCGCTGCGACCGGATTACGCCATCATCTGCGAGTGGATCCGGCCGGGCGCGCACGTGCTCGACCTGGGTTGCGGCGACGGCACCCTGCTGCACTACCTGCAGGCCACGCGCGGGGTCACCGGCTACGGCATCGAGATCGACCCGGACGAGGTGGTGGGCTGTATCCGCAAGGGCGTCAACGTGATCCAGGCCGACCTCGACGCCGGTCTGGCGCAGTTCGAGAACGATTCCTTCGACTACGTGGTCATGAGCGAGGCGCTGCAGGTGGTGCAGCGGCCGGACCTGCTGATGGACGAGATCCTGCGCGTCGGCCACGAGTGCATCGTCACCTTCCCCAACTTCGGTCACTGGCGCAGCCGGCTGGCCATCGGCCTGCACGGCCGCATGCCGGTGTCGCCGGCGCTGCCGGCGCAGTGGTACGACACGCCCAATATCCACCTGTGCACGGTGCGGGATTTCGAGGATCTATGCCGGAAGAAGGGCATCACCGTGATCCGGCGCAGCGTGGTCGACCACGTGCATCGCAGCACGCTCGGCATGCGCCTGTTCCCCAACCTGCTGGGCGAGATCGCGCTGTACCAGCTGCGCCGCAATGGCAAATCAGAAACGCGCAAGCGACAGACAGGATCACAGGATGCGCAGGCTTGACAGGCCGGAAAGCATGTTCTTCCCCAGGGGAAAATCGTCTCCCCCCGTTAACCCTGCAGATCCTGTCGATCCTGTCCATTTCTTATGGGCCGCCATCGCCATGATGCTGGCGCTGGGGGCGGCGCCGGTACAAGCCGAGCAGAAGCAGGACTTCGGCGACTACCGGGTGCACTACAGCGCCCAGAACAGCACGGACCTGAACCTGGAGGTCGCGCGCCGGTACGGCATCGTGCGCGATCCGCGCCTGGCGCTGGTCATGCTCACCGTGCAGCAGGCCGGCGGCGAACCTGTCGCGGCGACCGTGCGCGGCGAGGCGCGCAATCTGCTGGGCCAGAAACAGCCGCTGGAGATGCGCGAAGTCCGCGAAGGCAAGAGCATCTACTACCTGGGCCTGTTTGCCATCAGCCATCGGGAGACCCAGGCCTTCGACTTCGAGATCCATCCCGCAGGTTCGACGGCGGTCTTTCGCCTGCGTTTCAGCCAGCAGTTTTTCGTCGATTAGGGAAACTGCGCATCATCCGGTCCGCTGACCGAGAACCTCCAGCTTCAGGCGGATGAAGTCGGCGTGTGTCAGATGCAAAAGGTCGGCGAAGCGGCGCATCAGGTGCTCCTCGTGGCGGTCCAGACGGCCATCGGCATAGGCCACCTGCCACAGCATCTTCAGAACGGCCAGCTTCTCCGGATACTCCAGGCCGGTATTGATGTCGTCGAGGAAAGCATGCAACGACACCGACCGGTCGGCCGTACGCTCGGCCGACGTGAGTAGCGCCTGCACCGCCTCTGCGTCGAGGCCGAAACGCGTCTGTAGCTCGCGGCGCAAGGCTTCGCGCTCCGGGCCGGGATGCTCGGCATCGGCGCGCGCCATCTCCACCAGCAGCACCGCCGCTGCCAGCCGGATCGCTTGCTCGTCACGCTCCCGGTCATCGCTCGCATGGCGCGCATTACGCAACAGCCCATGCAGGCGCTGCCAGGCGCCGGTGATCTGCCGTTTCAATTCTTTTGCCTGCCTTTGACCAGGTAGCGTCCACGCGAGAACTCGCCGAAATACTGGTCGAGGTCCGGGTGGCGGATGGGCGTGCCCTCGAGATCATGCTCGAGGTTGCGCTCCGCGACGTAGGTCTCGTGGCTGGCGCCGTCCACCAGCACCCGGTACCAGGGCTGGTCCTTGGGCGGCCGGCTGGGCGCCATCTGCTCGTACCACTCGTCGCTGCCATTGAAAGTCATGTCAACGTCGACCACCACGCCACGATAGTCAAACAGCATGTGGTGCACCAATTCGCCTACGCAGAACCTGGCGCGCGACTGGGGGGGTCTGGATCTGGTCATCCGACGCAACCCGGGAGACGGCAACTGCGCTCAGCATACGCCGCTGCCGGCGGCGCCGCTATTCGGAGGTGAAACGAATGTCACCGTACCAGGCGCGGCCACGGCCGGCGCTGTCATCGCAGTCGGTCATCAGGGCGACACCGTCGATTTGCCTGGCCTCGATACCGAACTGCTCGCGAAAATCCCGGCGCAAATCGCGCAGCTCTTCACGCCACTGGGCATCCGGGCCGCTGCGCAGCGCCAGCATCATCGCCTGCCCGGTATAGGCATTGGGCCAGGCGCTGCCGACCGGCCTGCCGCTGGCCCAGACGTAGTTGAGGGCACGCGTGCGCCAGAGCAGCGCGCCGCCGTCGATCACCACATACAGGCGGGCCAGATAGTCGTCGCCCTGCTTGCGGGTCTCGTCCAGGCCGCGATAGGCACCCTCGACGCGCCAGGACCAGCGCAGCATCGGTGTGCGCACAAGGTCTACGCGCAGGCGGCGGTACAAGGCCGAGGCGGCGTTCTCGCACGTGGCCTGCAGCACGCGCCGGTCGCCCAGCTCGACGATGCGGTAGTCGGTCGGCCGGTTGAACACCTTGGCTTCCCAGCCCTGCAGATCCCCGGCCGAGAACCGCCCTACCCACAGCGTCTCGGCCCCGAGCGGCAGGGGCAGCAGAATCAGGCTGAGGATCGCCAGCGCATGCGCACGCACGCGCATCAGACCCCTCGAGCGGCCGGCAGTTCGCGCCAGCGCTCGCGCAGGACCGGGGTCACGATGCTGCGCAGATCGCCGAGCCGGCCATGGAAGAAATGCCCGGTGCCGTCGAGCAGCCGCAGATCCACCGGCGGGGCCTGACCCTGCACGCGTGCCACGGTCTTTTGGCAGTCCACCACGTCATCGTCGCGCCCGTGGATCAGCAGCCACGGACAGCCGGGCGTCGGTATGGCATCGCCAAAGGCATACAGCGCGGGCGCCACCGTCACCAGCTGCTCGGGCCGCCGTTGCGCGGCCGCACGCACCGCCACCATGCCGCCGAAAGAAAACCCCAGCCACGCCCAGTGCCGTAGCGCCAGCGCCTGCAACCCCCAGTCCAGCACCGCCAGCGCATCCTCGGTTTCGCCCTCGCCCTGGTCGAAATGGCCCTCGCTGCGGCCCACGCCGCGAAAATTGAAGCGCAGGCTGGCAAGACCGGCCTCGGTGCCGCAGCGCGCCAGAGTGGTCACGACCTTGTTGTCCAGGGTGCCGCCGTACAACGGGTGTGGATGACAGACCACGGCCAGGCCACGCGGTCCGGCCGGGTTTGCGGGCATGGCCAGGACAGCTTCGATGGCACCGGCGGGCCCGTGCAGCACGAGCGCGGCACTCTGCCCGGCAGCCGGCAGCGCCGTCATGCGCTTCTCAGCCCGGCAGCGGCTTGCCGTCGGCCAGCGCCAGCAGGCCGCGCACGTGCCGGTAGATCCACCAGATCGCCAGCACCAGCCAGATGACGAAGCCGATGCCGATGATGAAGGTCAGGCCAGCCAGCACGAACCACAGCAGCCCCCACCAGAAGGTATGGATCATCCAGCGGTGATGCGTAGCCCAGGTCGGCGAGGCCTCGTCGCGTTTCACGTAGTTGATGACAACCGCCGCGACATTGAGCAGGTAAACGGTGAGCGGGCCGAGCAGATGCAGCAGATAGGCGATCAGGGCGAGGTTCTTCTCGCTCAAACCACCGGCCGGGCTGGCCGGGAGAGGTTCATTCATGCAGGTCCTCCGTTCAGACTTCCGACCAGCTCGAGCGGCGCCGCGCACGACCCAGCAGCAGGCCGATGATCAGGCCGACCACGAAGATGCCGGCGCCGGTCTTCAGGCCGTCGCGCCAGCTGCCCAGGGTCTGGTTCTCGTGCATCAGGCGTTCGCGCTCGGTCTCCAGGCTCAGGATACGTTCGCGCAGCTGCTGATTCTCGCGGTCGATCAGCGGTGCGTTCATGGCCTCGTTGCGCAGCCGGTCCAGCTCCAGCCGCAGGCGTGCATTCTCCTCGCGCAGCGCGGCTTCCGCCGGTGCCACGGGCGCGACGTTCGCCTCCGCAGGTGGTGCGTGCGGTACAGATGGCGGGGATTCGGCCCAGGCGGGCGTCAGGACGAGGACGAACAGTAGCGGCAGTCGCTTCACGAGCAACGGTCCCTGCAGGCGTGGAGGTGCCACCGATTGTAAGGTTTAGCGGTCCTCCAGCGCCACGGCATCGGCGGCCTGGCGGGTCAGCACGCCCAGTTCGTCCCAGGGCATGTCGCGGTACAGCTGAATGTCGCGGCCGCCGAAGAACGGGTATTTGACGATATCGAAATAGGGCGAGTAGTCGAAATCCCGTGGCACGATCAGCCGTGTGTCACGGCGGTAGAAACGGTAGGTGCTGCCGGGCCCGCGGTGGATCACCGGCAGGATGGGAAAGCGCACGCGCGCGAAAGATTCGGCAATCAGGGTCGAACAGACCGCGCGCGTGATCTCGCCGGGATGCGCCTCGAACAGTGTGGAACGCCAGCGGCGCGGCATCAGGCCATACGGGAACATAAAACGCAGCAGGTCGAACACCTGGCGCATGTTGTAAGGCATGCCGACACGCGAGAGCATGTACTCGGTCACCGTGCGCGCGTCTTCGGGCAGCAGGTCGCGCGGACGGCAGATGCGCAGGTGGTAGCGGGCGTATTTCTCGATCGGCACGATCAGCGTCCCCTGTCCCATCTCGGATTCCACGAGGAGCTGCTGCTCAGGCGCCCAGTCGCGCTGCTCGATGAGGCGCTGACGCAGGGCCTCGTCCGGCAGGTCGCGCAGGCGACCCACGTACATCGCGGCGTGGCTCCAGCTGCTGAGCGTGACCGCCTGAATGACACCGGACAGGAGCGATCGGCCTTCGACCAGAATCACGTCCGCCGGCCGTACCTGCTCGCACAGCAGGCCGAAGTCGTTCAGCGGCATCCCGGGCGGACGCACGTCGCGCGTGCCCCACTCGATCAGCTGCTTGACGAGTCTGCGGTTAAGCCGTTCGAGTGGTTCCCACACGTGTGTTCGCCTTTTCCGTTCGCTGTGCAGGGGCTGATGAGCCAGGCTTTATAATCTCCCAGCCGCTTTCCGACTGCCAATCCTGTGCCGCCATCGATGAGCCTCATCGACATTGGCGCCAACCTGGCGCACGACAGTTTTGACGCCGATCGAGATGCCGTGCTGGTCCGCGCCCGCCAGGCGGGCGTGTCCGCGATCATCGTCACCGGCAGCGACCTGGACAGCGCACGCAAGGCCGTAGCGCTCGCCCGCGCCCATGCGGGCTTCCTGTATGCCACGGCCGGCCAGCATCCGCATCACGCCGGCAGCCTCGACGACGATACGCTGCATGCCTTGCACGAGACCGCGCTGGCGCCGCAGGTGGTCGCCACCGGCGAGATGGGGCTCGATTTTTTCCGCGACTTCGCGCCGCGCCCGGCGCAGGAGCGCGCCTTCCAGCGTCAACTGGAGATGGCGGTCGCGGTCGGCAAGCCGGTGTTCCTGCACCAGCGCGACGCCCATGCGCGTTTCCTGCCGATCCTCTGCGAGCAGCTGGACCGTTTGCCGGCCGCCGTGGTGCATTGTTTTACGGGCACGCGCGAGGAACTCTACGATTATCTTGATGTCGGACTCCATGTTGGCATTACGGGCTGGATCTGCGACGAACGCCGTGGCCAGCACCTGCTGGACTGTGTGCGTGACATTCCCCTGGACCGGCTGATGCTGGAGACCGATGCACCCTACCTGCTACCCCGCAACCTGCAGCCGAAGCCCGCCAGCCGCCGTAACGAACCGGCCTACCTGCCCGCCGTGCTGGCCACCGTGGCGCAGGCGCTCGGCCGGCCGGCGGCGGAGGTTGCCGCCGCCACCACGGCCACGGCCCGGCGCTTCTTCCGCCTGGCTTGAAAAACCGCATTTTCAGGCCGGATTCAGGCCGGCCGTGGAGCCCGGCAGACGGGCCGTTCCACGCTCAGCGCCCCGGGGTTCCCGACCGGCTGGAAATATGCAGCCAATCTCGCTACTGTTTAGGCAGAGGAGCGATAACTAAAAGAGGTGTGTTTATGTCGACCATGCGGAGCGCAACGGCCCTTGCGGCCATTATCCTGAGCTTCGTCAGCGGGCTTGCGCTGGCGAAGGTGTCCCCCGAAGAGGCCGAGCGGCTGAAAAACGACCTCATGCCGCTGGGCGGCGAGCGGGCCGGCAATGCTGACGGCAGCATCCCGGCCTGGGATGGGGGTCGGGTTCCAATACCGGCCGACTTCAAGGGCGACGGCCACATGCTCGTGAATCCCTTCCCGGACGACAAGCCCTTGTACACCATCACCAAGGCCAATCTCGATCAGTACAAGAGCAAGCTCTCGCCCGGGCACATCGCGATGTTCGGGAAATATCCGGACTACAAGATGCACGTCTATCCGACCCGCCGCACGGCATCGGCGCCGGATTTCGTGTACGAAGCGACTTACAAGAACGCCCTCACCGCCGAGCTCGGCTCCAATGGCGAAGCCCTGCTGAATGCCGTGACTGGCATCCCCTTCCCGATTCCCAAGAGCGGCAAGGAGCCGATCTGGAACCACAAGGTGCGTTACCGCGGCCTCGGCGGCACCCGCTACAACGTGCAGGCGGCGGTGCAGGCCAACGGCAGCTTCACGCCGGCGGTGCTGCGCGAGGACGCGCGCTTCCACTACAACTACCCGAACATCAAGCCGGAAGACCTCAACAACATCATCATTTACTTCTTCCAGCTGCAGACCGCGCCTGCGCGCGTGGCCGGCACCATCACGCTGGTGCACGAGACCATGGACCAGGTCAAGGAAACCCGGCGCGCCTGGCTGTACAACCCCGGCCAGCGTCGCCTGCGGCGTGCGCCGAACGTGGCCTACGACAACCCCGGCAATGCCTCGGACGGCCTGCGCACCAACGACCAGCTGGACATGTTCAACGGCGCGATGGACCGCTATGACTGGAAGATCATCGGCAAGCAGGAACTGATCGTCCCGTACAACGCCTACGAGCTGCGTAACCAGAAGTACAAGTACACCGACATCTGCAAGGCCGGCCACATCAACCAGGACCTCGCCCGCTACGAGCTGCACCGCGTCTGGGTGGTCGAGGCGAATCAGCGCGAAGGCACCCGCCATATCTACAAGAAGCGCATCTCCTACATCGACGAAGACTCCTGGTCGATGCTGGTCACCGCCCTGTACGACCAGCGTGACCAGCTGTGGCGCTTCCAGGAAGGCCACGTACTGTCCGCCTACCACAAGCCCTTCCTCGCCATGGGCGTCGAGACGGTCTACGACCTGCTCAACAACCGCTACCTGGCGCTGGGCATGAGCAACGAGCACCCGGAGGCCTTCGAGAAGGAATTCCCGGTCGAGTACTTCGACCCCGCCAACGTGATCAAGCAAGCGCAGAAGTGACCGCGCGCGAAGCGCGCGTTGTCATCCCCGCGAGAGCGGGGATACCGCAAGAGAAAGGGCGCCTCGGCGCCCTTTCTCGTTATGCTCTTCTAGTGACGTGTGCAGGAACAAGAGCGACAGAAAGAGAAGCACCGCAGTACTGCATGCAGTACTGCATGCTGCGGCCGCCAGCGATATTCCGTCACTGATAGCGACGTGACTGGAACAGGTCGTAAGCGGTCTGGTAGTAGGCCGTTGCCAGCTCGATCAGTGGCAGATCCGGTGGGATCGGCGTGTAGATGTCGCGCTCCTTCTTCGGGCGGGTCATGTCCTGGTGGTGCCGCACGCTCTGCGCCTCGCCCTGCAGGCCGAGGATGGCCAGTTCGCCACTGCGATAGAGCGCGATCTTGTAGTTGTGGTTGAACGGCAGGATACGTGCACCACCGGTCCAGTTCAGCACATCTTCTCCGAAGAATGGCGCTTCGTAGGCAAAGCCCAGCAGACCCAGCACGGTGGGCGCGATATCGATCTGGCTGGTCAGTGTCTCTATCCGACGCGGCCGGAGATGCGCGGGCGCATACAACAGGATCGGGATCTCATAACTATAGAGTGGGATCTGCGCAGCGCCATACACCCGCGCCCCATGATCGCCCACGATCACGAACAGAGTCTGCGGGAACCAGGGCCGCGTCCGCGCCATGCGCATGAACTTGCCCAGTGCGTAATCCGCATAGCGGATGCCGGCCTGCCGGCCGCCGCCCTCGGACAGCACCGGCGCATCCGCGGGAAAGGTGAACGGTGGGTGGTTGGACGTGGTCATCACAATCGAGAAAAACGGGCGCCCCTCGGCGGTACGTCGATCGAAGTAAGCCAGCGCATGCGTGAACAGATCCTCGTCGCTCACGCCCCAGATGTTGGCGAACTTCGGTGTCGCGATATCGGCACGGTCGCTGATGGCAAAGCCGTTGCCGGAAAAATACGCATTCATGTTGTCGAAATAGCCGTAGCCACCATACAGGAAGCTGGTGTGATAGCCCTGCTTCTGCATGACCTCGCCCCAGGTGGTGATATCAGCATTGCCCTCGCGCTTGAGGATGGATTCGCTCGGGATGGGCGGGAGGGAGGCGCTGATCGCCTCAAGGCCGCGTACCGTGCGCGTCCCGGTGGCGTAGGCGTTGGCGAACAGGACACCGTCCCTGGCCAGGGCATCGAACTCCGGTGTGAGCCCGCGGCGGTCACCGTAGGCGCCGATATACTCGGCGCCAAAGGATTCTTCGACGACCACCACGACGTTGAGCGCACCCAGCCCGTTGCGTCGTGCCGCGTAGCGGCGTGTGATGCGGCCCTGCGGCAGGTGCGTGAAGCGTCCGTGCCGCTGGGACAGGTGTGCGGCGAGCAGACCCAGCATCCGTTCAGGGTCACCGGTACGATAGAACGCATGGTAATCGATGTGTCGTGTGCGAGCCGCCTCGATGAAGCGGCTGATGCCGTTCGCCGCCAACTCGCCGGCTACGCGGTTGTCGGCGCCAGTCAACGCCGGCGACTGGTAGAAACCGGCAGCAAGTCCCAGCAGCAGCGCATGCACCGCCAGGCCCGGCAGCCGTGCGCGCCGCGCCCGGCCCTCGGTGCGACCCAGCACGCGCCAGAGCAGCGCCAACGCGAGCGCCGCGACGACGGCGACCCCCAGGCTGGCGGCACCGACCGGATATGAGGCCTCGATGTTACCGATCACCTCCTTGGGATGCACCAGGTAATCGACCGCCACCAGGTTGAAGCGCGAGCTGAACTCCTCGAAGAAGAAATACTCGGCCGCCGCCACGTACAGAATGGCGAACAGGAACAGGTAGGCGCCGGCCGCCTTCAGCGCGCGGTAGGCGCGTGAGTCCCGCGCCAGGTAACCGAACAGCAGCGCCAGCAGGGCAAAAGGCGCCAACAGGTACAGCGCCTGGACCGCGTCATTGACCGCGCCGGCCGCGAGAATCGTCGGCAGCTGCGCCGCCGTCACGCCAGCCTCGCGCCCGAAACAAAGCCACAGCACCAGGCGGCTCAACAGGCCCACCGCGAGATAGACCGCCGCCAGCCACAGCAGGCTGCGATGAGACTGCGTCAGTGCACGAACCACCCGCATCTGAGGAAACTCCCGCTTGCCGGCACGGGAGTATCCGCAGTACGACGTCAGAAAAACGTCAACGGGCGATCAAGTCTCCGTCAACGGCCGGGCACACCGTTTCGGAACCACACCGTAAAGCGTGCGCCCTGGCCGGGCACGCTGGCCACCGTGATGCGCCAGTCCAGGCGGTCGCAGATGCGGCTGACCAGATCCAGGCCCCGACCGCTACCGCGACTGCCCGTGCCGCGGTAATGACGCTCGAAGATGCGCGGCAGATCGACGGAATCGATGCCGCGCCCGGTATCCTCGACCATCAGGAACTGCGGTGTCAGGACCAGACGGACCTGCCCCTGCTGGGTATGATCGAGTGCGTTCTGCAGCAGGTTGGCGGTGACGATCTCCAGAAGCTCGGGCGCCACCGGCAGATGCACCGGTTCCGCCAGATCGATCTGCAGGTCCACCGGCCGGCCCGTATGCACCTGCCGGTAAGCATCGGCCAGCTCGGCCAACACCCGGTCGGCCTGGCATCCGACCCCCTCGGACTCCGCCGGGACACCGGGCTCACGCGCCAGGAACAGCAGGGCACGGGCCAGACGCGTCATTTGCTGACTGGCGCGCTGGATCCGACGCAGCGGCTGGCGCAGGTTCTCGGCCAGCTGGGGCTCGGCCAGCAGCAGCTCGGCCGCGCTGTTGATCACTGCCAGCGGGGTGCGCAGCTCATGGCTCGCATCCTGGGTGAAGGCATGCTCGCGCCCGATGAAGTCCTGCAGACGTTGCAGAAAACGGTCGAAGGCGCACGCGATCACTTCCACCTCCATGCCGACGAACTCCTCCGCCAGCGGTGCCTGCGGCCGGCCGGGTTCGATCTGGCTCAGGCGCTCGGCGAGTTCAGTGACCGGCGCGATCAGACGATGTGACAGCAGGTATCCGACCCACACGGCGATCGTACTGGCCAGCAGAACGCCCAGCACCAGAAACAGCGCAAAACGATGCTCTCGCCGCTCGATGTGGGATATGTCGAGTGCGATATACAGCCGCTTGTCACCCATCATGCGGTTCAGCACATGATAGGGACGGCCTTCGATATCGACGTCGTGGTGCATACCCGGGCTCAGCGACCACAGCGTCGCGGGCAGAGCCTGCGGCCCTTGCGGGTCGACCAGCCAGCTGCGCATTTGGGTCGAGTAGGGCAAGGGCAGCTGCCGGTCCTGCTGGTAGCGTTCCTGGAACTCCTGGAATTCGAGTTCCAGCGTTTCGTCCAGCAGCTGGCTTTCCAGCCGGTCGTTGACGTAAAAAACCGCCAGCGCGAACAGGCCGCTGCTGATGCCAACGAACAGCAGCAGCGTCAGGGTGATGCGGTAGCGCAGGCTACGGCGTCGCATCCGGGACGGCTAGACGATAGCCGGTGCTGTGCAGGGTATGCAGAAGCTTGACCGGAAACGGCTTGTCGATGGCACTGCGCAGGGCGTAAATGTGCGCGCGCAGCGCGTCGCTGTCCGGTGGATCGTCGCCCCACAGCGTCTGCTCGATCTGGCGCCGGCTGACAACACGCGGCGACTCGCGCATCAGCAGCGCCAGCAGCTTCAGGCTGGTTGGCGTCAGCTCGATCCGCCGGCCCGCTCGCTGCACCTCGAGAGTGTCCAGATCCAGAATCAGATCGGCGACCTGCAGCCGGTTATCCAACGCGTGACGGGTACGCCGGACCAGGGCCTGCAGGCGCGCCTCCAGTTCCTCGAGCAAGAACGGCTTGACCAGGTAATCGTCCGCGCCCGACTCGAAGCCCTGCAGCTTGTCCCCGAGCGTGTCGCGCGCCGTCAGCATCAGCACCGGCGTATTGCGCCGTGCCTCCTTGCGCAGCTTGTGGCACAGCGCGAGTCCGTCCATACCCGGCAGCATGACGTCTAGGATGATGGCGTCGTACTCGTTGACCACCGCCAGGTGCAGGCCGGTCACGCCGTCCCCGGCGCTGTCCATCACGTGCCCGCGTGCCTGCAGATACTCGCAAATGTTGGCGGCGAGATCGACGTTGTCCTCGATCAGGAGTATGTGCATGCGGACTGCGTTCGGCCTGACGGCGCGCCGACGGTCAGTCCGTCACCGCGCCGCGGCTCGCGCTGCTC
>DATLYR010000071.1 GCA_035574475.1 Nevskiales bacterium
CCGCGGCGGCGGCATGGAGGAGTGCCCGCCGCTGTCCTCGGCACTGAGCATGAGGCTCAGATAGCCCTTCTCGGCAATGCCGACCAGCGCCACCGGACCAGAGAGCCCCAGCATACCGTCCTGCATCACCGCGCCGCCCTCGTCCAGCACCAGCGCTGGACGCACCTGCAGCTTGTGCAGGAGTTCGGCGATGCGTGCGGCGCCGTCGCGCCCGCCAACCTCCTCGTCATGGCCGAAGGCCAGGTAAATGGTGCGGCGTGGTTTGAAGCCGCGTGCCAGCAGCAGTTCGACCGCTTCCAGTTGCGCCAGAGCGCTGGCCTTGTCGTCCAGCGCGCCGCGCCCCCAGACGTAGCCGTCGGCGATGTCGCCGCCAAAGGGCGGCCGCTGCCAGTCGTGCTCGCGGCCCGGCTCGACCGGCACCACATCGAGATGCGCGAGCAGCAGCAGGGGGTCTAGGCCCGCCTCGCTGCCCGGCCAGGTATAGAGCAGGCTCAGCTGCGAGACGGTTTCGCGGTTGAGTACGCGGTGCACGCGCGGGAACTGCGTGCCGAGATAGTCTTGCAGCCGCAGGAACGCGGTCTCGTCGATGCGGTCGCGGTCTTCGTGCGATACGGTCGGAATGGCCAGCGCACCGGCCAGGCGCCGCGCAGCGGCTTCGGGCTCGATGGCCAGCTTCGCGGGTGGCGGGTATTCGCCGGCGCGCGGCCGGAAGTTCAGCGCGTTGAACAGCGCGATGCTCAACACCAGGCCGAGCGCAAGGCCGGCGAACAGAAGAATGCGGCGCATGTCGGGATCCGTGGACGAGCCTGCGCGATTCTAATATGCCGCGCGCGCGCCGCGCACTCGCGACGGCGGTTATGGCAGAGTGCCCCCATGCGCGGGTTTGCCGAGGCTCACGGTCGGCGTATCGCTGTCTTCGTACTGGCGGCGACGCTGGCCTATGCCGCCGATGCGCAGGCGCTCGACCGCGTCGGCCTCGTCATCGGCCGCCTGCAGGGCAACGGCTGGCAGGCCGAGGGCGTGCGCGTGCAGCTGGCGCTGGCGCGCGGCAGCGGCGAGCTGCGGGCGACGGTGGTCAAACTGCCGGCGCCGGTCGGCGAATTGCGGGATCTGCAGGTCCGTTGCCAGCCGCTGCAGATCGACGACACCGCCATCCACTGCCCGCGGGCCCGCTTCCGTCTGCTGCAGAATGACCTGGATGCGCCGGATTTCGGCGGCGGCTTCCGCTATGAGTTCGCCACCGGCGCGCTGCAGTTCCATGTCGACGACCTGCCGCTGGGAGGCACGCGCATAAAGGCCAGTGTGCGGCAGCAGAATACGACGTGGCGCGCTGAGCTGTCGGCGCCGGCGCTGAGCCTGAGCCGCGCGGACGGCACCCTGGCCAGCGACCAGCTGGCGCTGGGGCTGTCGCTGCAGGCGCAGCCGCGGCCGGACGGCTGGGACTTCGGCCTGCGTCTCGACGCGCCGCGCGGCCAGCTCTATGTCGAGCCGGTGTTCCTCGACCTGGCGCAGGGCGCGCTGCGGCTGGAAACGACCGGCCGCTGGCAGGGCGCCCGACAGCAACTGGCGCTGAACTCACTGCAGATCGAGCAGCCGGGTGCGCTGCGCGCACGCGGGGCGCTGGCGCTGGATCTCGCCGGCGCGCGCCGCCTGCACTCGCTGCAGCTGCAGATCGAAGAAGCCATACTGCCCGCCGCCTACACGCGCTACCTGCAGCCTTTCCTGATCGGCACCGTGCTCGACAACCTTGAAACCGAAGGCCGGGTCGAGGGCCGCGTGGATTTCGGCGACGGGCGGCTCGAGCAGCTGCGGCTCGAGCTGCGCGACCTGCATCTCGACGACAAGAAGCGGCGCTTCGCGCTGTATGGCGCCAGCGGCGTACTCGACTGGCGCGCCGATCCGGCGGCGGCGACGGTGAGCCGGCTGCGCTGGGAGGGCGGCAACGCCTACCGTCTGGATTTCGGCGCCGCCGAGCTGCAAATGCATAGCCGCGGCCGCGATCTGCATCTGCAGGCGCCGCTGCGCATTCCGCTGCTCGACGGCGGTCTCGATATCCGCCGCTTCGAACTGGCCGCTGCCGGCACGCCGGACATGCGGGTCGCGTTCGATGGCGTGCTGGCGCCGGTCAGCATGGAGCGGCTGTGCCGCGCGCTCGACTGGCCGGTGTTCGGCGGCACGCTGTCGGGCGCCATCCCCACGCTGGAATACCGCGACGGCAATCTCAGCGTCGGCGGCACGCTGGCCGCGAACGTCTTCGACGGCCGGGTGGAGGTGGACCAGCTGCGGCTGGAGCAGCCCTTCGGCAACCTGCCGCGGCTGTCGGCCGACATGAAGATCCGGCGCATCGATCTCGAGGCCGCGACGCGCGCCTTCTCCTTCGGCCGTATCGAGGGGCGGCTGGACGGCGACGTGAAAAACCTGCGCCTGCTCAAGTGGCGGCCGGTGGCCTTCGACGGCCGGCTGTACAGCTCGCCGGGCGATGATTCCCGGCGCCGCATCAGCCAGCGCGCGATCGAGAACATCTCCGATCTGGGCGGCGGTGGCGCGGCGGGGGTCCTGTCGCGCGGTTTCCTGCGCTTCTTCGAGGATTTTGCCTACGACCGCATCGCGCTCGGCTGCCGGTTGCAGGACGGCGTCTGCCACATGAGCGGCCTGGAGCCGCACCGCAGCGGCGGCTACTACATCGTCAAGGGCCGCCTGCTGCCGCGCATCGACGTCATCGGCTTTGCCACCCGCGTGAGCTGGGACAGTTTCGTGGAACAGCTCAAGAGCGCCACGCAATCCGAGGGCCCGGTGGTCAAGTAGGGCGTTCACTCGCGGTTCAGACGGCAGGTTTATACTGGCATCAAGTATCCAGGAGGGAGTTGACCATGCGCACCACAACCCGGGTATCTCCGCTGGCGCTGTTCGGCGCGCTGCTGGCGGGCTGCGTGACCATCAATGTCTATTTCCCCGCGGTGGCGGCCGAGAAGGCGGCCGACCGCATCATCGAGGACGTGTGGGGCAAGGAGCCGCAGGGTGAGCCGGCTGCGCCGCCGTCCGATACCCGCGGGCAGAATCGCCGTGGACCGGTCTCGCTGCTGGCCGTGCGCGTGCTGGATTTCGTGGTGCCGGCGGCCGCTGCGGCCGAACCCAACATCGACATCTCCTCGCCGGCCGTGCAGCAGATCAAGGCCTCGATGGAGTCGCGGCACGGCTCGCTGGCGCCGCACTACAACAGCGGCGCGGTCGGCCTGACCCAGGACGGCATGATCGCGGTGCGCGACGCCAACGCCATCCCGCTGGCCGAGCGCAACACCGTCAAGAAGCTGGTTGCGGATGAAAACGCCGACCGCGTGGCGCTATATCGTGAGATCGCGGTCGCCAACGGGCATCCGGAGTGGGAGGGCGACATCCGCAAGACCTTCGCCCAGCGCTGGATCGCCAAGGCGCAGTCCGGCTGGTACTACCAGGACGGTTCGGGTAACTGGACGCAGAAGTAACGGCACGCCGTCATCTTGGGGGGCTTGGCGCGAGCAGGGTCCCTGCGTATCCCGATCCACCCAAACCCCGCCGCGCTATCATGCGGTGGGGTTTTCGATTCACGGACTCGCCATGGCTACACCGCTGACCGTGCTGATCACGGGCTGTTCCACCGGCATCGGCCGCGCGCTGGCCGAGGAATTCCACGCACGCGGCCATGTGGTTTATGCCACCGCTCGGCGTGTGCAGACCCTGGATGACCTCAAGGCCAGGGGCTTGCGTACTGCCGCGCTCGACGTCAACGACCCCGCCAGCATCGCCGCGCTCACGCGGCGCCTGGAAGCGGACGGCGTCACGGTGGACGTGCTGGTCAACAACGCTGGCTACGGCGCGATGGGCCCGCTGGCGGAGTTTCCGCTGGACGAGCTGCGCCGGCAGTTCGAGACCAACGTGTTCGCGGTGCTGGCCCTGACCCAGGCGCTGCTGCCCGGCATGATTCGGCGCCGCGCGGGCCGCGTCGTGAACATCGGCAGCGTGTCGGGTGTGCTGGTGACACCCTTTTCCGGTGCGTACTGCGCCACCAAGGCCGCCGTGCATGCGCTGTCGGACGCCATGCGCATGGAGCTGGCGCCGTTCGGCATCCGCGTGATCACGGTGCAGCCCGGCGGCATCCGGTCGCAGTTCGGTGCCACGGCCAGCCGGGGTGTTTCCGAGCGTAGCCGTCAGCTGTCGCTGTACGCACCGGTGGCGGATGCCATTGCGGCGCGCGCCAATGCCTCGCAGCAGGATGCTACCCCCGCCGAGGTTTTCGCGCGGCGGATGGTGGATGCGGTGCTCAAGCCCAACCCGGCGCCGGTCCTGCGCATCGGCCACGGCAGCTTCCTGATGCCGTTCCTGCGCCGCTGGATGCCGCTGGCCTGGCTCGACCGCATGCTGGGCCGGCGCTTCAAGCTCGACCGGCTGCAGACGCAGAACTGAATCGGCATCGCTGATGTAGGAGAAATCCTACTCAAAAATTAAGATTCGCCCAGATTGCAGCCCGGCTGTGCGTTACGCAGAATTCGCAACATAACGAACGGCTTGCCGCAGTCCCCGGGACGCGAGCAGGCTGCGCAGTTTCGCTCCGATGATTGAGAGATTCCCGACGCGCCACACGGCAGTGCCGTCGAGCGTCGGGCAGAGAAGGGCGGCATCCGACCGGTCATGGAGGGTTTCTCGATGCGCAGGCATATCGGGCTCGGCGTTCTGGCGCTGCTGGCATCGGTCATCACCGGCATTTCGGCGGCAGGTCCGCTCAGGGCTGCGCTCGACCGGGTCGCGGGCACGGGCCTCGTGCCCAACCAGTACATCGTCGTGCTGGGCAAGCCGCAGGACGGCCAGGCCCTGGCCGGGCTTCCGGTTGCCGAGCAGGTGCGGACGCTGCTGGCCGGGGTGGGCGGCGGGCAGCTGCTGCACGTGTATGAGCATGCGCTGCGCGGCTTTGCCGTGCGCCTGACGCCGCTGCAGGCCGAGTTGCTGGCGCGGCATCCGCTGGTGGACTACGTCGAGCAGGATCGCGAAGTCCGCGCCGTGGCCACGCAGCTCAACGCAACCTGGGGGCTCGACCGCGTGGATCAGCGCAACCTGCCGCTGGACGGGCGCTACGGCTATCCCGACCTGGCCGGGCAGGGCGCGCACGTGTATGTGATAGACACCGGCATCAACCCGAACCATGTCGAGTTCAGCGGGCGCGTCGGCGCCAGCCGCAACTTCGTCGGCGGCCTGCTCGGCCTGGGCAGTCCCGATCCCAACGCCTGGCAGGACTGCAACGGCCATGGGACGCACGTGGCCGGCACCAGCGCCGGCAGCACCTACGGCATCGCCAAGAAGGCCACCGTGCATGCGGTGCGCGTGCTCGACTGCCAGGGCAGCGGCACCGGCTCGGCGATCATCGCCGGCATCGACTGGGTCGCCGCCAACCATCAGGCGCCGGCGGTGGCCAACCTGTCGCTGGGTACCGTGGGCGGGCGCTCGCAGGCGCAGGAAGACGCCGTGCGCAACCTGGTGAACGCCAACGTCGCGGTGGCGGTGGCCGCGGGCAACGACAACGCCAATGCCTGCAACACCTCGCCGGCGGCGGAGCCGAGCGTGCTTACCGTCGGTGCGAGCACCCGGACCGATTCCCGTGACACGTCCTATTCCAACTTCGGCAGCTGCCTGGACCTGTTTGCGCCCGGCACCGGCATCACCTCGGCCTGGCACAGCAGCACGACCGCCACCAGCACCATCAGCGGCACGTCCATGGCCTCGCCGCATGTCGCCGGCGCGCTGGCGCTGCTGCGTGCCGCCAGCCCGGGCCTGGGCGCCGCGCAGACGCAGAACCAGCTCGTGGCCGACAGCACGTCCGGCGTGCTCAGCAACATCGGCAGCGGCTCGCCCAACAGGCTGCTCTACGTCGTCAATAGTGGCGGCACGCCGGTGGACAATCCGCCGCTGGCCGCCTTCAGCCACAGCTGCAATGGCTTGACCTGCAGCTTCGACGGCAGCAGCTCCAGCGACGATCACGGCATCGCCACCTACAGCTGGAATTTCGGCGACGGCGGCAGCGGCAATGGTGCCGTGCTGAATCACAGCTATGCGGCCGGCGGCAGCTACAGCGTGACCCTGACCGTCACCGACAGCGTGGGCCAGACGGACGGCGAGACCCGGACGGTGAGCGTCAGCAGCACGAGCGGGCCCTGCAGCGACTGCACAAAGGTCAGCGGCAGCCTGAGCAGTGGCGGCACCGCTTACGTGACCTCGTCGAGCGGGTTCGGCAGCGGCGGCGGCCAGTTCAAGGGCTACCTGCGCGGGCCGGCCAATGCCGACTTCGACCTGTACCTCGAGAAGCGGACCACCGGCCTGCTGGGCAGCAGCTGGAGCATCGTTGCGCGTGCGGAGGGCAGCACCTCCAGCGAAGACATCGTCTACTCGGGCACTGCAGGTACCTATCGCTGGCGCCTGAAGTCCTACAGCGGTTCCGGGGCCTATGACTTCTACTACAAAAACCCCTGAGGCATCTGCGTAGCGCCGCCGTCCGGCGCCGGTGGCATCTCAGCCGGCGCCGGCAGTGGCGCGCAGCTTCTCGCTGCAGCGTCGCAGGTCCTCGGGCCCGTGCAGGCTCATGCCGAGGTCGTGGAGCAGGCCGTCCTTGAGGCCGTAGATCCAGCCGTGCACGCTCAGCTCGCGGCCCTCGTCCCAGGCCTTGCGCACCACCGGTGCGTGGCCCACGTGCTCGACCTGCTGCAGCACGTTGAGCTCGCACAGCCGCGTCTCGCGCGCGGCATCGTCCGGCAGCCGCGCCAGCTCCTTGCGGAAGCGGTGTTTGATGGCGCGGATGCCGGCGGTCCAGCGGCGGATGGCCGGCAGGCCGCGCCCCGGCGCGTCATGGCGCAGGGTGTTGAGCACACCGCCGCAGCCGTAATGGCCGCAGACGATGATGTGGCGCACCTTCAGTACCTCGACTGCGAAGGTCAGCACGGCGGTGGCGTTGGCGTCGCGCAGCCGGAACTGGTTGGCGATGTTGCGGTGGACGAAGACCTCGCCCGGCGGCAGGCCGATGATCTGGTTGGCCGGGATGCGGGCGTCCGAGCAGCCGATCCAAAGGTAGTGTGGCGCATGCTGGGCCGACAACCGGGCGAAATAGTCGGGGTCCACCTGGCGAATGGAGCTGACCCATTCACGGTTGTTGACCAAGAGCTGCTGAGGCGTTTGTTTCATGGTGTTCTCCTCAGGGGCGGAACTTTACCAGATTGACCGTGGCGGCGGGGTGGCAAAACCCCTAAACTAGGCGGCCTTTTGCCTGCCCCCGACCTGCCTGTGCCGTCCCGAGCCCGCCCATGATCCAGAACCTGCGAAACATCGCGATTATCGCGCACGTCGACCACGGCAAGACCACGCTGGTGGACAAGCTGCTCCGCCAGTCCGGCACGCTGGATGCCCGCACGGAGCTTGGCGAGCGGGTGATGGACTCCAACGCTCTCGAGCGCGAGCGCGGCATCACCATCCTGGCCAAGAACACCGCCATCCGCTGGACCGACCCCAGATCCGGCCAGGAATACCGCATCAACATCGTGGACACCCCGGGCCATGCCGACTTCGGCGGCGAGGTCGAGCGCGTGCTGTCCATGGTGGATTCGGTGCTGCTGCTGGTGGACGCGGTGGACGGCCCCATGCCGCAGACCCGTTTCGTGACCCTGAAGGCCTTCGCGCTGGGTCTGAAGCCGATTGTTGTCATCAACAAGATCGACCGCCCGGGTGCGCGCGCCCACTGGGTTCTGGACCAGACCTTCGACCTGTTCGACCGTCTCGGCGCCACCGATGAGCAACTCGACTTCCCGACCGTGTACGCCTCCGCACTGAACGGCTACGCCGGCCTCGAGGAAAGCGTTCGCGAAGGCGACATGACCACCCTGTTCCAGACCATCGTGGACCGGGTCGCGCCGCCCAAGGTGGACGTGGACGGTCCGTTCCAGATGCAGATCAGCCAGCTGGATTACTCCAGCTACGTCGGCGTGATCGGCATCGGCCGCATCCAGCGCGGCCGCGTCAAGACCAACACCCCGGTGACCGTGGTCGGCCGCGATGGCCGGACCCGCAACGCGCGTGTGCTGCAGGTGCTGGGCTTCCTCGGCCTGCAGCGTCACGAGGTGGCCGAGGCGCAGGCCGGCGACATCGTCGCCATCACCGGCGTCGAGGACCTCGGCATTTCCGAAACCGTCTGCGACCCGAAGGCGCCGGAAGGCCTGCCGACGCTGCAGGTGGACGAGCCGACCATGAGCATGACCTTCGAGGTCAACAAGTCGCCCTTCGCCGGCAGGGAAGGCAAGTTCGTCACCAGCCGACAGATCGCCGAGCGCCTGCAGCGCGAGCTCAAGACCAATGTGGCCTTGCGCGTGGAGCCGGGCGTGGATCCGGACAAGTTCAAGGTTTCGGGTCGCGGTCTATTGCACCTCGGCATCCTGATCGAGAACATGCGCCGCGAGGGCTATGAGCTGGCGGTGTCGCGCCCGCAGGTGATCCTGAAGGAAATCGACGGCGAGACCTGCGAGCCCTGGGAAACGCTGTCCGCCGACATCGAGGAGCAGCACCAGGGCAGCGTGATCCAGGCGCTGGCCGAGCGCGGCGGCAAGATGCAGAACATGGTGCCGGACGGCAAGGGTCGCGTGCGCCTGGAGTACCTGATCCCCTCGCGCGGACTCATTGGTTTCCAGACCGACTTCATGTCCATGACCAGCGGCACCGGCCTGGTGTTCCACAACTTCGACCATTATGGTCCGCGCGCCAACACGGAGGTGGGCCAGCGCCACAACGGCGTGCTGATCTCCAACGAAATGGGCAAGGTGCTGGCCTACGCGCTGTTCAACCTGCAGGACCGCGGGCGCATGCTGGTGGAGCCGGGCGTGGACGTGTACGAGGGCCAGATCGTCGGTATCCATTCGCGCGACAACGACCTGGTGGTCAACGTCCTGCGCGCCAAGAAGCTGACCAACATCCGCGCCGCGGGCAGTGACGAGAACATCATCCTGACCCCGCCGATCCGGCTCACGCTCGAATCCGCGCTGGAGTTCATCAACGACGACGAGCTGGTCGAGGTCACGCCGGCCTCGATCCGCGTGCGCAAGCGTTTCCTCAAGGAACACGAGCGCAAGCGCGCGGGCAAGGCGTCCGCCGCCTAGGGAGCGGTCTGTTCATACCGTCACCCCGGCGTAGGCCGGGACCCAGGGCCTTGATAGCCGCTGGATTCCGGCTTCCGCCGGAATGACGACTCGAATGGATCAGAGGTTGGCTCCGTGCTGACTGGCCGCTAGACAGCTCCGGGCCCACTGGCTAAGGTGGGTGCGTTGTGCCAGGACGCTGTGACCCGGACGCATGCCATTGCGGACCCCAGCCCTTCGCCTTGCGGCAGTGCTCGTGCTGCTGCCGATCGCAGGCGTGAATGCCGCCTGTGCCTGCGGCGCCGGGCAATCCGCCGCCCCGGCCGCTGAACCGGCCCCCGTCATTCCTGCCAAAGCCGAGAGCCTGCCGGTCAACGGTCAGCTGCTGGCCGCCGCCGACGCCATCGTGGCTGAGGGTGCACCCCTGAAGCCGGACGCCGCCCGGCGCTATTCCACTCCGCTGCTGCGCGTGGACGACAGCGGCCTGATCCAGGCTTACATCTACTGCGAGCGCGAGCGTTGCCAGGCCATCGGCGACGCCTTGCTCGATGCCGGCGGGCGAGTGGAAGATATCCAGACGCAGGCCGCGCGGCCGCTGATCCAGGGCTGGATTCCGGCCGTATACATGAGAGAAGCCGCCAGGCTGGATGGCGTCATTTCGATCGGGCTGCCGGCCTACGCGCATACACGCTAGCCGGCCGGCTCGCAAAAGGAGGGGCGAATGGAACTCGGACTCAAACGCATGTTGCCGTGGCTTGCCTTCGGCTGCCTGCTGGGTGGCGGCATGGCAACCGCGGTGGCCGCACCACAGGGTAGCGGACTGGTCGCGTTCAAGACAGAACAGAAGCTGGATGCGACGCTCGCCGCGCTGCTGCGGGAGTCCATGGTGCTGGCGCGCACGCATGACGCGCGCTCGGCGGCGCTGCGGCAGGCCGCTGGCCGCCTCGCCCGCCTGAACGACAGGGATGCGGTCCAGGTCTACGTGCGTCTGCATCGCGGTGCGGCGCTGGTGCCATCCGTGCTGCGTGCCGCGGGCCTGCAGATCGAGATTGCCAACGAACGGTACGGCATCGTGCAGGGCTGGATTGCGCCCGACGCGCTGGCAGCGCTCGCGCAATTGTCCTCGGTGCGCCGCGTCACCGTGCCGGACTATGCCTTCACGCGCACGGGCAGCGTGAACAGCCAGGGTGACGTGCAGCTGCGCGCGCATGACCTGCGCGGCGTCGGCATTACCGGCGCGAACGTGAAGGTGGGCGTGATCTCGGACGGGGCGATCAACCGCGCCACGGCCGTCAGCTCCGGCGACCTGCCCGCCGGCGTACAGATCGTCAACAGTCCGGGCGATGGCGATGAGGGCACCGCGATGCTCGAGATCGTACACGACCTCGCACCAGGCGCGTCGCTGGCGTTCTGCGGCGTCGCCGCGGCCGTGGACACCTCGCTGCAGTTCATCCAGTGCGTGCAGGATCTGGACACCGCGGGCGCCGACATCATCGTGGACGACATCGGTTTCTTCCTCGAGCCCTATTTCGAGGACGGCATGGTGGCGCAGGCGGTAAAGACTGCCGCCACCGGCGGGGTGGACTATGTCACCGCGGCCGGCAACAACGCCGACGGCCAGTATTACG
>DATLYR010000072.1 GCA_035574475.1 Nevskiales bacterium
CTGCCGGAGCAGGATGCGCAGGATGCCGGACACCACGTGCTCGACGTCGTCGCGCCGGCTCTTGAGATAGGCGTCCTCCATCTGCTCGAACACCGCCACCAGGGCGTCGCGCTGCAGGCGCAGGGCCCACTCGGCATTGCAGCGGCGCTCGCGGATCAGCGCCACCACCGCGTCCGACAGCGCCCGGTCCTCGAGCATGAGCAGGTGCGTCTCAATGAACGCGGCGATGTCGGCACGCGCGCCGGGCAGCTGCGCACGGATCTGGCGCAACTGTGCCTGCGCCTGCCCGAGCGCCTCGCTGAAGCGCGCCACTTCAGCGTCCACGGCGGACAGCTCGATCGTGTACTCGGGGATGTCCAGGTCGGCGGACTGGATGCGATGCGCGCGGCCGATGGCGATGCCGCGCGAGACGCCGATGCCGGACAGCCACAGGCTCATGCGCGCCTATGCCTCCTCGTCGAAGCGGCGGTTGATCAGGTCCGCGAGCGCGCTCAGGGCCTGCTCGGCGCCCTCGCCCTCGGCGATCAGTCGGATGCGGCTGCCCTGGCCCGCGGCCAGCATCATCACGCCCATGATGCTCTTGCCGCTGACCTCGCGCCCGTTGGCGCCTGCACGCGCCACACGCACCTCGCAGGGGTATTGCGTGGCCAGCGTGACCAGCTTGGCCGCCGCGCGCGCGTGCAGGCCGAGCTTGTTGACGATAGTGACCTCGCGCTCAGGCATCGCTATCCCCATCACGGCATAGCAGGATACCGTCGCGCCCGCTGCTGACCGCGTTGCGCGCCTGTGCCTCGAGGTCCAGCGCCGGATAGTTATAGACGCTCACCAGCATCGGCAGGTTGAGGCCCGCGACCACGCGCGCGTGGCGGCCCTCGGCGATCCGGTTGGCGATGTTGCTCGGGGTCGAGCCGTAGGCGTCGGTCAGGATCAGCACGCCGCCGCCGCGGTCGAGACGCTCGACCAGACGCGCGCCCTGGCGCACCAGCGCGTCGGTGTCGAGCACGCGCTTGACCTCCATGACGTCGGTGGGCAGCGGTGGCGCACCCATGACCTCGGTCACGGTGCCAAGCAGGTCGTGACCCAGGCGCGCGTGCGTAACCAGCAGGACGGCGACACTCATGAAAGCTCGCTGTGGCGGACGAGGACCTGTGGATAGTGCTTGCGGAAGCGTTCGGCCAGGTTCTCGACCAGGTAGACCGAGCGATGCCGCCCGCCGGTGCAGCCGACCGCGACCGTGACGTAGGCGCGATTCTCGGCGCGGAAGCGGGGCAGCCACTTTTCCAGGTAGTCGCCGATGTCCTTCAGCATCTCGCGCACGTCGGGCTTGGCCTCCAGGAACTCGCGTACGGCGCGGTCGTGGCCGGTCAGCGGCCGCAGGCGGTCCTCCCAGTGCGGGTTGGGCAGGCAGCGCACGTCGAACACGAAATCCACGCCCTCCGGCACGCCGTTTTTGAAGCCGAAGGACTGGAACAGGATCGACAGGCTGCCGGGCTCGGCACCCTGCATGCGCGTGCGGATCAGTTCGCGCAGCTGGTGCACGTTGGTGTGGCTGGTGTCGAGCAGCAAATCCGCCATCCTCGCGATCGGCTGCAGCAGGCGGCGCTCCTTCTCGATCGCCTCGCGCAGCGGCGTCTTGGCGTCGCTCAGCGGGTGCTTGCGGCGGGTTTCGCTGTAGCGCCGCAGCAGCGTCTCGGTGTCGGCCTCGAAGAACCATACGCTGACGTCGACGCCGGCCTCGCGCAGCGAGGCGATGCGTTCCGGGAACAGATGAATGCCGCGCTCACGCGCGCGCGCGTCCACCCCGACCGCCAGGCGCTCGAAGTTGCGGTCTTGCTCGCGCACCACGTCGGCGGTAAACGTACGCAACAGCGACAGAGGGATGTTGTCGATACAGTAGTAGTCCAAGTCCTCGAGCATGTTCAGCGCCACGGTCTTGCCGGCGCCGGACAGGCCGCTGACGACGATCAGTTTCATGCCACGGCCAGGCCCCGCTCAGGCGGCCGCGGCGGGAGCGTAGCTGACCAGCAAAGCGTGCAGCTGGCGCGGATCGTTGGTGGCGCGCGCCTTGGCGCAAAAGCCCTCGTCGAGGAACATCTCGGCCAGCTGCGCCAGGATCTTCAGGTGTTCCTCGTTGCAGTTCTGCGGCACCAGGAGGCCGAACACCAGATCCACCTTCTGGTTGTCGTTGGCTTCGTAGTCCACGCCCTCACCGCCGATGCGCAGGAAGGCGCCAACGCTGTTCTCGATCCCGCGCACGCGTCCGTGCGGGATGGCCACGCCGCCGCCCAGGCCCGTGCTGCCCAGCTTCTCGCGACTGGAGAGGCTGCCGAGGATGTCTTCTTGCGCGAGCGCCGGGGCGCCGATGGCCAGCAGCCGGCTGATCTCCTCCAGTGCACGCTTCTTGCTGTGGAGGCTGGCCTGGAACTGCACCCGCTCGGGGCTGATGATGTCGGCGATGTTCATGATTCTGGTCCTGCTCCGATTCGGTGGCTGAAATGAAACGCCCCCGGCGGGAAGCACCGGGGGCGCGGGATCAGTGCCGGCGGTGGCCTTGCTCGGGATGGTGGTCCTTGCGCTTTTCCTTGAACTTGCAGATCTGCCGGTCGAGCTTGTCCATCAGCCGGTCGATTGCGGCATACATGTCCGGCTGGACCTCCTGAGCATGCAGGGTAGCGCCGCGTACGTGCAGCGTGGCCTCGGCCTTGTGGCGCAGTTTCTCGACCGTGAGGATCACGTTGGCGTCGATCAGGTGGTCGAAATGCCGTTCGATACGCTGCATCTTGGTGGTGACGAAGTTGCGCAGCGCTTCGGTCACGTCAACGTGGTGGCCGGAAATCTGCAGATTCATGATGCCTCCTTGACGGTTGCGTGGGTTTTCACCCGGGCCGGCGCCGTTCGTGCGAGGGCGGGATGTGCAGCTCCTCGCGGTACTTGGCGACCGTGCGCCGGGCAATGCGGATGCCGCCCTGCAGCAGCAGCTCGGCAAGCCGGCTGTCGCTCAGGGGGTCGGTGGGGGATTCCTGCTGGATCAGGCGCTTGATCATGGCCTGGATGGCGGTGGCCGAGGCGCTGCCGCCGGTGGTGGTCTGGACGTGGCTGGAGAAGAAGTACTTGAGTTCGTACAGCCCGCGGGGGGTGTGCATGTACTTGTTGGCGATCGCGCGCGACACCGTGGATTCGTGCACGCCCAGTTGGGCGGCGACATCGCGCAGAACCAGCGGCTTCATGGCCTCTTCGCCGTACTCCAGAAAGGCCCTTTGTTCCTCCACTATACACTGAGACACGCGCAGCAGGGTTTCGTTCCGGCTCTTCAGGCTGTTGAGGAAATAGCGCGCCTCCTGCAGGTGCTGCTTGAGCGTCTGCTGGTCCGTGCTCTGGTCGGCACGCCGCACCAGCCGCAGGTACTCCGGGTTGATGCGCAGGCGCGGGGTAATGTCGGGGTTGAGGCTGACGCGCCAGCGGTCCTTGTGTCGAGTGACGAACACCTCCGGTACCACGTACTGGGATTCCGGCTGGCTGAAGGGCGTGCCGGGGCGCGGCTGCAGGCTCTGCAGCAGGCGGATGCCGGCCTGCAGCGCATCCGCTCCGATTTGCAGGCGGCGCTGCAGCAGCGTGTGGTCGTGCGCGGCCAGCATTTCCAGGCACTCGGGTGCGGCCAGGCGCAGGGCCGCGGCGCGACCGGGCGCGCTGGCCGGCAGCTGGCGCAGCTGCAGCGTCAGGCACTCGGACAGCGAGCGTGCGCCGACACCCGGCGGGTCGAAATCCTGGATGACGGCGAGCACGGCTTCGATCTCGGCGCGCGTCGCCTGCAGACTGTCCTGCAGCCGCTCGGCTACCGCGTCCCAGTCTTCCAGGTAGCCATCGTCGTTGATGGCGTCCAGCAGGTGCGAGGCGATCTCCGCCTGCTGCGGGGTGAACGGGTGCACGCCGGCCTGCCACTGCAGGTGCTCCCGCAGGCTGGGGGGGCGATGACGGTTGGCCTCGAGGTATTCGCGCAGCGCTTCGCCGTCCTCGCCGGCGGCGGCCGGCGGTTCGCTGCCGTAGATATCGTCCCACTCGGCATCGACCGGCAGCTCGTCCGGGATGTCCTCGCTCAGCTCGGCGACTGCGGGCTCGTCGTCGCCCTCGCCGCCGGCTGGCTCGTTTTCTGCCTCGACCGGGTCGTCGGCGATGGGCTCGCCCTCGGTCGCCTCGTCCAGCCGCTCGAGCATGAGGTTGCTGTCCAGCAGTTGCTGGATTTCCTGCTGCAGATCGAGCGTGGACAGCTGCAGCAGGCGGATGGCCTGCTGCAGGGCCGGCGTCATGGCCAGCTGCTGTCCCAGACGGAGCGCGACCGATTGCTTCATCCGCGTTGGCAGTTCCTGCCGGTTCTCGGGGGTGTGCGACGGGCCGTGCCCGTGACCCGATTATAGGCGCTCGGCCCGGCGGCCGATACAAAAATCGTGCCGAAAGGCGGATCCAGCCCGAAAGCCGGTCCGGAAGGCTGCTGTGCCCGGCCGGGCCTGGGGTGCGGGCCGATGCCCACGCAACGTGCAGTTACAGCCGGAAGTCCTCGCCCAGATAGACCTGGCGCACGGTTTCGTTGGCGAGGATCGCCTGCGGCGCGCCCTCGGCGATCACGTGGCCGTTGCTGAGGATGTAGGCGCGCGAACAGATGCCGAGCGTCTCGCGCACGTTGTGGTCGGTGATCAGCACGCCGATGTTGCGCGCCTGCAGGTGCTGCACGATCTTGCGGATGTCGATGACCGAGATCGGGTCGACGCCGGCAAAGGGTTCGTCGAGCAGAATGAAGCGCGGATTGGCGGCCAGCGCGCGGGCGATCTCGACGCGGCGGCGCTCGCCGCCGGACAACGAGATGCCGAGGCTGTTGCGGATATGCGGGATGTGCAGTTCCTCGAGCAGCTGCTCGAGCTCGGCCTGGCGCGCCCGGCGGTGCAGGTCGCGGCGGGTCTCGAGGATGGCGAGGATGTTTTCTTCCACCGTCAGCTTGCGGAACACCGAGGCTTCCTGCGGCAGGTAGCCGATGCCGAGCCGCGCGCGCGCGTGCATCGGCAGGTGGGTGATGTCTTCGCCGCCGAGCAGGATACGGCCGGCGTCCGCGGGCAGCAGTCCGGTGATCAGATAGAAGGCCGTGGTCTTGCCGGCGCCATTGGGCCCCAGCAGGCCGACTACCTCGCCGGTGGCGACCTGCAGCGACACGTCCTGCACCACGGCGCGCTTGCCGTAGCGCTTGGCCAGGTGATAGGCCGCGAGGACGACCTGGCCGTTGCCGCCGTCAGCGCTCACGGCCGCGTGTCCTGGGGCTGCTGCTGCGGCTCGATCACGATCTGCACCCGGCCGCCGCGCGCGCCGGGGCCGCTCGCCAGCAGCTTCTTGGCATTGGCGTCGTA
>DATLYR010000073.1 GCA_035574475.1 Nevskiales bacterium
AGACAGAGCGCCCGGGTTCGCCAGCTTCTGGAGCTGGTCGGGCTGAGCGACTGCGCCGACCGCTGGCCTCATCAGCTCTCCGGCGGCCAGCAGCAGCGCGTCGCCCTGGCCCGGGCGCTGGCCTACGACCCGCCGGTGCTGCTGATGGACGAGCCGCTGTCGGCCCTGGACAAGAGACTGCGCGAGGAGATCCAGCTCGAGTTGCGCCGCATCCACCAGGAAACCGGCGTCACCATCCTCTATGTCACACACGACCAGGAGGAGGCGCTGCGCCTGTCCGACCGTATCGCCGTGTTCAGCCACGGCCGCATCGAGCAGATCGGCACCGGCGAGGAACTCTATGAGAACCCCGCCACGCACTTCGTGGCCGGTTTCGTCGGCAACTCCAACTTCTTGCCGGTGCGGGTGGAAACCACGGTCGGTGCCACGGCCAGGGTGGTGTTCCCCGACGGCAACGCACTGGCCGCCGCTCGGCTGCGCGCGCCGCTGCGCCCGGGCGATGGCGGCATGCTCATGGTGCGGCCGGAGCGCATGCGCATCCGCGCCGCGAGGCCGCACGAGGCAGGTAACGGTCTCGGCGTCACCGTCCGCGACATGACCTATCTGGGCGACAGTCTGCACTTCACCGCGGTGACGGCCTGGCATCAGGAACTCGCAGTGCGCATGCCGATGACGCTGAAGGGGGAGCACGGGCTCTGCGTCGGCGCCGCCGCCCGAATCGAATGGGACGCCGCGCAGAGCCACGTCTTCGCCCAGCATTGATGTAGGATCGCGGCTAATCTTCGCACCATGCAGAATGTTTCAGGTTCCGCACGAGAAAAGCGTATGTTGCCGCAGGATCGTTCACTGAAGATCGACCGCAGCGTGAAGACGCTGCGCGAGTTGACCCTGGAGAAGATGCGGGATGCCATCTTCCGGCTCTATTTCAAGCCCGGCGAACGGCTGGTGGAGCGCACCCTGTGCGATCAACTCGGGGTCAGCCGTTCCGTGGTGCGCGAGGTGCTGCGCCATCTGGAGGCGGAGGGTCTGGTGGAGACGGTCCCGCACCAGGGGCCGATCGTGGCCCGGCTGGACGCCGACAAGACCGCGCAGATCTACGAGTTGCGGGCGCTGCTGGAGAGCCATGCGGCGCGCGCCTGCGCCGAGCGCGCCGACGACGCCACCGTGGCCCGGCTCGGCGCGGCGGTGGAGAGGATGGCGCAAGCCTTCGCGGCGGGCGATTCTACCGGCATCCGCGAGGCCACCACCACGTTCTACGAAGAGCTGTTCGCCGGCAGCGGCAAAGCGGTGGCGTGGGACATCGTGCAGTCGCTCAATGCGCGCATCAACCACCTGCGTGCCATGACCATCAGCACGCCGGGGCGCTACCAGGCCTCGTTCGCCGAGATCATGGAGATCTACGAAGCGGTGAAGCGCCGCGATCCGGACGCCGCGTACGCGGCCAGTGCCCGCCACGTGCAGAATGCTGCGGCCATCGCCATGCGGCTGCTAGCCGAGATCGACCCGGCCCGCGAGGCATAGTCAAGACAAGCCCCCAAGCCCCTCGCTACCGACTCCCATACGGCTGGACGGGATGGGGCCGCTCAGAGCGGCGCCAGATCCTGCACCACGCCCAGCAACCATTCGCGGAAGTGCCGGAAAGCCAGGGAGTCCTGCGCTTCCTCGCGGTACAGCAGATACCAGCGCTGCGCCTCGTCGAGGCCGGGCCCGAACGGTGCCACCAGCCGCCTCGCCGCCAGGTCGTCCTGCACGTAGGGCTCGCGCGCCAGCGCCACCCCCAGCCCGTCCAGGGCCGCCAGCAGGGCATAGGCGGTGAAATCGAACACCAGCGTCTGGGTGGTGGGCGGCGTCAACCCCTGGGCAGCGAACCAGCGCGGCCAGTCATCCGGCGCCTGACTGACCCGTAGCAGAGTCTCCCCGGCCAGATCGGCGGGGCGGCGCAGGCGGGCGGCGATCTCGGGGCGGCATACCGGCAGCAGGCGGGCGTGGAACAGCGCATCGCCGCGCAAGCCGGGCGGCACCGCCGGCAGCAGGCGGATGGCGGCATTCCAGTCGGGACGCAGTTCCGGCGTCTCGCTGGGCAGGGCGGTGGTGAGGCGCACGTCAATGTCTGGGTGCAGCGCGTGGAAGCGCGCCAGTCGCGGGATCAGCCAGCGCATGGCAAAGCTCGGTCCGGCGGCCAGGGTCAGCACCCGCGTATCCTGCTGCCGGCGCAGTTCCGCCACCCCCTGGCTGAGGCGGGCGAAGCCGGCGCTGAGATGGGGCAGCAGGCGGGTGCCGGCGGCGGTGAGGGTGAGGGCATTGGCGTGGCGCTCGAACAGCCGCACCTGGAGCTGGTCTTCGACCAGCTTGACTAGACGGCTGACCGCGGTCTGGGTGACGCACAGCTCAACGGCGGCGGCGGTGAAGCTGCCCAGGCGGGCGGCGGCCTCGACCGCGCGCAGACCTTTCAGGGAAGGTAGGGCGGACATCGCAGAACCCCAATAAAAACTCGGTCTAAGCCTGCCATAAGCTCGTTTGTGACGGAAGCCATAATCGGGGATGCTGTCGCCATACCCCAAGCTTTCCAGAGAGTCTACGGATGTCCGGCCTGATCCTGATCCTGCCCGCCACCGCCCTGGCGGTGCTGATCACCGCCTTCCTCTCCGGCATCTTCGGCATGCTCGGCGGCGTCGTCCTGCTCGGTCTGCTGCTGGCCGTGCTTCCGGTGCCGGCGGCGATGAGCCTGCACGCGGTCACGCAGATGGCCTCGACCGGCTGGCGTGCCTGGCTGTGGCGGCGTTACGTGCGCTGGCAGGTGCTGCCGGGTTATGCCGCCGGCTCACTGGCGAGCTTCGCCCTGTTCACGGCGCTCGGCCTGGTGCTGGGCAAGGCCTGGGTCTATCTGGGGCTCGGGCTGACGCCGTTTCTGGCCGCTGCCCTGCCGGTGCGCTGGGCGCCGGATATCACCCGCCGCGGCATGCCGCTGCTGTGCGGAGCGCTGGTGACCGGGCTGCAGTTGCTGGCCGGAGTGGCCGGGACGCTGCTCGATGTGTTCTTCCTGCGCAGCAATCTGGACCGGCGCACGGTGGTGGCCACCAAAGCGCTTACCCAGGTGCTGGGCCATGGTCTCAAGCTGGCCTATTTCGCGCCGCTGGCCATGACCGAGGGCGAGGGGGTCGCGGGCGCGCTGTACGCCGTGGCCATCGTCTGCGCCCTGGCCGGCAACAGCCTCGGGCAGCGGCTGCTGGAGCGCATGAGCGATCGGCAGTTCCGGCGCTGGAGCCAGGGCTTCACCCTGGCCCTGGGCGCGTTCTATCTTGTGCAGGGAGTGCAGGCCATGCTGGCGGAACCATGAGCAGACCGTACAAACGTCCCGAATCCGTGCTGGTGGTGGTCTATACCCGGGCCGGCGAGGTGTTGCTGCTGCGCCGTGTGGGGCCGAACGGCTTCTGGCAGTCGGTGACCGGCAGCCTGCGCTGGGACGAGGACGAC
>DATLYR010000074.1 GCA_035574475.1 Nevskiales bacterium
GCCATCGAGATGGCACCGGATAAAACCCGCCGCAGCGCCTACCCCTGGCAGGAGCGGCGCGGGCTGAAGGTATACCAGCATGCGCTGACACGCGGCGTGTTGCTGCGCCCCCTCGGCAACGTGGTCTATTTCATGCCGCCCTATGTCATCAACGACGACGAGATCGCCCTGATGGCTAGCGTCGCGGCCGAAGGCATCGACCTCGCAACGCGAGAATAGCGTCAGGATAACGGGATTGTCGGGATTACAGGATAAAGAAAACTTCTCTTGTAAAAGGGTTGCTTCATCCTGTAATTCCTGTTGATCCTGTTACCCTGTCCATTCTTCGTTTATTGCAACCATGCCCAAGCATATTCCGCGGATCTACTGCGAATCACCGCTGGCGGAGGGCGGGCGGCGGCGGCTGGGCGAGGACGTCGCGCATCACCTGCTGCATGTGCTGCGGCTGAAGCCGGGGGCCGAGCTGCGGCTGTTCGACGGCCGCGGTGGCGAATATGCCGGCCGGCTGGCGGCTGCGGGGAAACGGTGGATCGAGGTCGAGGCCGTTACGCATCAGGCCGTGCGCCGCGAATCGCCGCTGCGCATCATCCTGGGCCAGGCGGTGTCACGTGGCGAGCGCATGGACTACACCCTGCAGAAGGCCGTGGAGCTGGGCGTGGAGTCCATCCAGCCGCTGGACACCGAGCACAGCCAGGCGCGGCTGGAGCCGGCACGGCTGGACCGGAAACTGCGGCACTGGCGCGAGGTGGCGCGTGCTGCCGCCGAGCAAAGTGGCCGCGAGCGTCTGCCCGAGGTCCACCCGCCGCTCACACTCGCCGCCTGGGTGTCCGCACTGCCGCCGGCGCCGCTCAAGCTGCTGCTCGATCCGGGCGCCGGTCAAGGCCTCGTGGCGCTGGCGCCCTGTACGGACATCTGCCTGCTGTCGGGTCCGGAAGGTGGTCTCAGTGCAGCCGAGCTGGCGCAGGCGCAGCAGGCCGGGTTCACTGCCATCCGGTTGGGCCCGCGCATTCTGCGCACGGAAACCGCGGCCGTCGCCTGCCTGGCTGCATTGCAGGCGCTGTGGGGGGATCTCGGGAGCTAGCGGCAACCCACGTGCCTATTGCAGGTTCGCGGGACTCCAGTCCGCTGCCGTCTCGCTGGCCGCGCCGAGCGCCTGCGCCACCTTGGCCTCGATGGCGTCCAGGTCGGGGATGATCGCCTGGGTGTTCGCCACCCGCACCCGGGCCAGCACCAGCTCGTCGGGGTCGCCGGCCTGCAACGCCAGCGGCTGCAGCGCCGTGCGGTTGAGCGCGGTGAGGTGCGGATAGCCCTGGCAGACCAGCGCCAGCAGGCCGTTGTTGACACTGGTGCCGACGCTGTTGATGACCAGCAGGCGCGAACGGCGCGAGCGTGCCGGCAGCGGGCGGCCGAGCAGCCCTTCCAGGCTCAGCACCGGCAGGTCGTGCTCGCGCCAACCCACTTGCCCGAGCAGCCAGCCGGGCGGCGTCGTGCGCATCCGCAGCCCCTCCAGGCCGCGCACCTCGATCACGGCGGCGTTGGGCAAGAGCAGGGCGTCTCCGTCCAGCGGCACCAGCTGGCCGTAGGCTTCTTCGCGGGTGAGTGTTCGTGCAGTCGCCATGGTGGATAACCGCTCAGTGCCGGCGTGGCAGCAGTTCGTGGATGCACTGGATCAGCTGGTCTTCCTGGTAGGGCTTGATCATGTAGCGCTCGACGCCGATGGCTTCCGCGCGCGCCCGATGCTTCTCGCCGCTGCGCGAGGTGATCATGATGATCGGCACGTCCTTGAGCTTGTCGCTGTTGCGCATGTAGGTCGCCAGCTCGAAGCCGTCGATGCGCGGCATTTCGATGTCGAGCAGCACCACGGCCGGGAACTCGGTCTGCAGCTTGCCGAGCGCATCCATACCGTCCTTGGCGGTGCTTACGCGGAAGCCATTGCGTATCAGCGTGCGCTCGGCGACACGGCGCATGGTGATCGAGTCGTCCACCACCATGATCAGCGGTCGCTCTTCTTCCGATTCCGCCAGCGATACGCGCCGCGTCTCCGCAGTCAGCGCGCGGCGCAGCCGTGCCTGCGCGAGCGCCGGCAAGTCCAAAATCACCACCACGCGACCGTCCGCCAGGATGGTGGCGCCAGTCACGCCGACCACGCTGCTGACCTGCAGGCCAACCGCCTTGATCACGACCTCCCGCGTGCCGAGCACTTCGTCGACGGCCAGCGCCACGCGCCGGTCACCGGCGCGCACCAGCAGCAGCGGCACGGTCTTCTCGCCTTCCTGCAGGTCCATGGCATGCAGATGCAGCATCTCGGCCATCTGCCGCACGCGGTAGTGCTGGCCGCCGTACTCGAAGTTGGGCCCACGGTCGTCCAGGTAGCGTGGCAGCTCGCTGCGGTTGACGCGTGCGATGCCCTCGATGGTGTTCATCGGCAGCGCATACATTTCCTCCGCCACGTGGATCAGCAGCGCCTGAGTGATGGCCAGTGACAGCGGCAGGCGTACGATGAAGTGCGTGCCGGCGCCGGCCTGCGTCCTGACTTCGATGCTGCCGCCCAGCTGCTTGATTTCGGCGTTGACCACGTCCATGCCCACACCACGGCCAGCGGCCTGCGTGACCTCGGTGGCCGTGCTGAACCCGGGCTCGAAGATGAAGGCGATGGTGTCGGCCTCGCCCAGCACCGCGTGCTCCGGGATGAGCCCCATCTGCACCGCCTTGCGGCGGATCGCAGGCAGGTTGAGTCCGCGGCCGTCGTCGCTGACGTCGATCACCAGCTGCGGGCCGTCACGGGTCAGCCGCACCGATACCACGCCGGTCTCCGGCTTGCCGGCCGCCACGCGCTCGGCCGGCGGCTCGATGCCGTGCACGATGGCGTTGCGCAGCAGATGTTCGAGCGGCGGCACCATGCGCTCCAGCACCTTGCGATCCAGCTCGCTCTCCACACCGGTGAATTCCACGCGCGCTTTCTTGCCGTACTCCTGCGCGGTCTGCCGCACGACCCGCTCCAGACGCTGCACCTGGCGGGCAAAGGGCACCATCAGCGAGCGCATCAGCTTCTGCTGCAGTTCGCTGTTCACGCGCGCCTGCTGCAGCAGCAGCATTTCGTTCTGGCCGCGCAGCTCGTCGAGCACGTCGCGCACGCTCTCCAGGTCGGTCATGCTCTCGGCCAGCGAGCGCGACATCTCCTGCAGGCGCGAATAGCGGTCCATTTCCAGCGGATCGAACTCGGCCTGGTAGCGGTCGGGATCCGCCGCCGACTGGCCCTGCTGACGTGCGAGGATCATGGCCTGGGCCTCGGTGTCGAGGCTGCGCACCTGCTCACGGATGCGGTTGATGGTCTGCAGCATCTCGCCGATCTGGAACGACAAAGCCGTGTTCTGCTGTTCCAGGCGTGAGCGGTAGATGCTGATCTCGCCCGCCTCGTTGAGCATGCTGTCCAGCTGCTCGACCGCAATGCGCGCCATCTCAGACGAC
>DATLYR010000075.1 GCA_035574475.1 Nevskiales bacterium
GCCTCGCCCTTCACCACCGCCTCGTCCACCACCACCATCGACACGTTCTCCATCGACGGCAGCTCATACATGACGTCGAGCAGGATGCTCTCGACAATCGTGCGCAGCCCGCGCGCACCGGTCTTGCGCTCCATCGCCTTCTTGGCGATGGCGCGCAACGCATCGGGCCGGAATTGCAGCTCCACGCCTTCCATGTCGAACAGCTTGGCGTACTGCTTGGTGAGCGCGTTCTTGGGCTCGGTCAGGATGGACATGAGCGCGTGCTCATCCAGCTCCTCGAGCGTGGCGACCACCGGCAGGCGGCCGACGAACTCGGGGATCAGGCCGTACTTGATCAGATCCTCGGGCTCCACACCGGACAGCACCTCGCCCAGCTTCTTGGCCTCGGCCTGGCCCTTCACGTCCGCGCGAAAGCCGATACCGCCGCGCTGGGTGCGGTTCTGGATGATTTTTTCCAGCCCCGAGAATGCGCCGCCGCAGATGAACAGGATGCCTTTGGTGTCCACCTGCAGGAATTCCTGCTGCGGGTGCTTGCGGCCGCCCTGCGGCGGCACCGAGGCCATGGTGCCCTCGATCAGCTTGAGCAGGGCCTGCTGCACGCCCTCGCCCGATACGTCGCGGGTGATCGACGGGTTTTCGCTCTTGCGCGAAATCTTGTCGATCTCGTCGATGTAAACGATGCCGCGCTGGGCTTTCTCGACGTCGTAGTCGCACTTCTGCAGCAGCTTCTGGATGATGTTTTCGACGTCCTCGCCGACGTAACCGGCCTCGGTCAGGGTGGTGGCATCGGCGATGGCGAACGGCACGTCCAGCAGCCGCGCCAGGGTCTCGGCCAGCAGGGTCTTGCCCGAGCCGGTCGGCCCGATCAAGAGAATGTTGCTCTTGGACAGCTCGACGTCATCGCCCTTGGCCGGCGCCGCGTTCAGGCGCTTGTAGTGGTTGTACACCGCCACCGCCAGCACCTTCTTGGCCGACTCCTGGCCCACCACATAGTCGTCCAGCACCTTCTTGATGGCGGCCGGCTTGGGCAGCCCCTTGTCCACCGGCTTGGCCTGCAGCTCCTCACGGATGATGTCGTTGCACAGCTCGACACACTCGTCGCAGACGAATACCTGCGGTCCCGCGATCAGCTTGCGCACCTCGTTCTCGCTCTTGCCGCAGAACGAGCAGTACAGGACTCTGCCGCTGCCACGTGTGTCGTTGCTCATTTTCGGAGGTTCCTCACTGCAAACCCATGCACCATGTATATCACGGCGTCGGGGCGCTGCAAATCCCGCAACGCCTCGTGGCCGTAGCGGATTTCAATTAGACAGAATGCCCTAGCGGAAGTTGGCGCTGCCGGCGGCACCTGCCGGCCGCCCTTCAGACGGCGGCCGACTGTTTGCGCGAGCTCAAGACCTCGTCCGCCAGGCGATAGGCCACCGCTTCCTCGCTGCTCATGAAGTAGTCGCGGTCGGTGTCCTTCTCGATCTTGTCCAGCGGCTGGCCGGTATGCTTCTGCAGGATGCGGTTGAGCCGGTCGCGCGTTGCCAGGATTTCCTTGGCGTGGATCTCGATGTCCGAGGCCTGGCCCTGGAAGCCGCCCAGCGGCTGGTGGACCATGACCCGCGAATGCGGCAGGCAGTACCGCTTGCCCTTGGCGCCGGCGGCCAGCAGCACCGCACCCATGCTGGCGGCCTGGCCCAGGCACATGGTGCTAACGTCCGGCTTGATGAACTGCATGGTGTCGTAGATGGACAGGCCGGCCGACACCACCCCGCCCGGCGAGTTGATGTACAGGTGGATGTCCTTGTCCGGGTTCTCGGATTCCAGGAACAGCAGCTGCGCCACCACCAGGTTGGCCATGTGGTCGTCGATCGGCCCGACCACGAATACCACGCGCTCCTTGAGCAGGCGCGAGTAGATGTCGAAGGCCCGCTCGCCGCGCGCGGTCTGTTCGATGACCATCGGGACCAGGTTGAGGGCGCGAGTCGGGATAGTGCTCATGGACGATTACCTGAATGGCTTGCGGCTACAGCTTAAACATAGCCGCTTTTAGGTTGAGGCGAAAGCCGGGTGAGACATTCGAGGACCGTGCGCGCACATGGACGTGCGCGCCCGAGCGCCATGGATGGCTGCCTTTGCGTGTCCGAGAAAGGCTTACCCGGCTTTCGCCCGTTTGTCAGTGGTCGCAGTCCGGACCATGCACATGCCCCGGCTCGCCGTGTGCCGGGCCCAGCAGCGCATCCAGGCTCATGGTCTTTTCCGTGATCTGGGCGCCGGCCAACAGCGACTCGACCACCTGCTCCTCCATGACCATGGCCTCGATGCCCTGCATGATCTCGCGGTTGGCGCGGTAGTACTGCAGTACCTCGTCGGCGCGCTCGTAGTCGCCGGCCATGTCCTGCAGGCGCTGCTCAACCCGGGCCGGGTCGAGCTGGATCTTGCGCGCGCGGATCACCTCGGCGATCAGCAGGCCCAGCGCCACGCGCTTGCGCGCGGACGCCTGGAACAGGTCGTCCGGGAACAGATTGGCGGCCTTCTCCGGGTGCGCCTTGATGTCCTTCTGGATTTGCGGCGGCAGGCGATGCAGGGCCTCGTGGCGCATGCGCCCCAGCTCCTGCGCCACCAGCGCCTGCGGCAGCTCGATCGAGTTCGCGGCCAGCAGGCCCTCGAGAATCTGCTGCTTCACACGGTTGCGCACCGCGCGGTCGCGCTCCCGCGCCAGCGACTCGCGGATCCTGGCCTGCAAGGCCGGCAGCCCGCCTTCCTTCACGCCCACGGCCTGGAAGAATTCGTCATTCAGCTCCGGCAGGCGCGGCTCCGCCACCTGGCGAACCTTGACCTGGAACAGCGCCCGGCGGCCCTTGAGCGCCTCGGCCGGGTAATCGGCCGGGAAATCCACCGTGATCTCGCAGTCCTCGCCGGCCTTGCGGCCGATGAGCCCGTCTTCCATCGGCTTGAGGAAGCGGCCCGAGCCGATCACCACC
>DATLYR010000076.1 GCA_035574475.1 Nevskiales bacterium
CGCGCTGCGGCTGCACCGCCCGCTGCCGCGCGTGCCCGCCGGGCTGGCGCTGCGCGGGCTGGCCAGCGCGGCGATCGACCTGTCCGACGGCCTGGCGGGCGACCTGCGGCATATTCTCAAGGCCAGCGGCGTCGGCGCGGACATCCAGCTCAACACGCTGCCGCGTTCGGAGGATTTCCTGCGCCTGCGCCACAGCGTCGGCGGGCTGTTCCCCGGCGACCACAGCCTGCAGTACCAGCTCGCCGGCGACGATGACTACGAGCTGTGCTTCTGCCTGCCCCCGCAGCAGCTGGAAGCGGCGCGCAGCGCGGTTACGCCGGCCTTCAGCGTGATCGGCGTGATCACGCCGGGGCCGGGCCTGCGCTGGCTCGATGCCGCCGGCGCGCAGGTCAAGCTGGCGCTCGGCGGCTATGATCACTTCGCCAGCAGCAGCCATACAAATAAATGACCCCGATCCCCAGCGCCCGCCAGATCCTGTCCTCGCCGGTGCACCTGCTGGCCTTCGGCTTCGGCGCCGGCCTGGCGCCCGTGGCGCCGGGCACGGTCGGCACGCTGGTCGGCATCCCGTTCTTCCTGGCGCTGTCGGCCTTCGGCCTGCCCATCTACCTGGCCGTCACGGCGCTGCTGTTCGCGCTGGGCTGCTATCTCTGCGGCGAGAGCGCGCGGCGGCTGGGCGTGCACGACCACGGCGGCATCGTCTGGGACGAGATCGTGGCCTTCCTGGTCACGATGCTGCCGCTGCTGCTGCCGCTGCCGCGTGCGGCGCTGCCGCTGTGGGCCTGGCTGGCGCTGGGCTTTGGGCTGTTCCGGCTGTTCGACATCCTCAAGCCGCCGCCGGCAGGCTGGGCGGACCGAACGGTGCACGGTGGCTTCGGCATCATGCTGGATGACCTGATCGCTGCCCTGTATGCGGGCGGCGCGCTGGCACTGGTCATGGGGCTGAGCACCCGCATGTAGGCGCGGAGCGCATGACTAAGGTAGATTGACGCCCGCATGATTACGATCCACAACAGCCTCAGCGGCCGCAAGGAACCCCTCCAGCCCATTGCCGACCGCAAGGTCCGGCTGTACGTCTGCGGCATCACCGTGTACGACTACTGCCACCTCGGCCATGCGCGCTTCATGGTGGTGTTCGATGCCGTGGTGCGGCATCTGCGCGCGCGCGGCTATGACGTGACCTACGTCCGCAACATCACCGACATCGACGACAAGATCATCAACCGCGCGCGCGAGCAGGGCATCGACTGGCGCGCGCTGACGCAGAAGTTCATCGCCGCGATGGACGAGGACTGCGCCGCGCTGGGGCTGCTCAAGCCGGACCTGGAGCCGCGCGCGACCGAGCACATCCCGCAGATCATCGCCATGATCGAGAAGCTGGTGGCGCGCGGGCTTGCGTACCAGGCCTCGAACAAGGACGTGTACTACGACGTCAGCAAATTCGAGGGCTACGGCAAGCTCTCCGGCAAACAGCTGGAGGACCTGCGCGTCGGCGCGCGCGTGGCGGTGGACGAAGCCAAGGACGATGCGCTCGACTTCGTGCTGTGGAAGGCGGCCAAGCCCGGTGAACCGGCCTGGGATTCGCCCTGGGGGCCGGGCCGCCCCGGCTGGCACATCGAGTGCTCGGCCATGTCCACGCACTGCCTGGGCAACCATTTCGACATCCACGGCGGCGGCATGGATCTCAAGTTCCCGCATCACGAGAACGAGATCGCGCAGAGCGAGGGCGCGACCGGCGAGACCTTCGTGAACCTGTGGATGCACAACGGCTTCGTGCAGGTCAATGCGGAGAAGATGTCCAAGTCGCTGGGCAATTTCGCCACGCTGCGCGACCTGCTCAAGGTCTACCGCGCCGAGGAGATCCGCTACTTCATCCTCGGCAGCCACTATCGCAGCCCGCTGGATTTCAGCGACGAGCACCTGAAGGCCTCGAACCAGGGCCTCAACCGGCTGTATACCGCGCTGCGCGGCCTGCCGGTCGCCCCGCCGCCGGCGGACGAGCCCTACACGGCGCGCTTCGACGCGGCCATGGATGACGACTTCAACACGCCGGTGGCGATCTCGGTGCTGTTCGAGCTGGCGCGCGACATCAATGTTCACCGTGGCAGTGAGCCGCAGCAGGCGGCGTCTCTGGGCGCCGTGCTGCGCCGTCTCGGTGGGCGGCTGGGCTTGCTGCAACAGGACCCGCAGGCCTGGTTCACGGCGGCGCAGGCGGGCGGGCCCGATGCGGCCGAGATCGAGCGGCTGATCGCGGCACGACTGGCGGCGCGCAAGGCGAAGAACTTCACCGAGGCGGATCGCATCCGCGACGAGCTGCTCAAACAGGGCGTGCGCCTGGAAGACAAGCCGGGCGGCACCCTCTGGAGCCGCGTGGGCTGAGCTTGGCTGTTTACGCTCGCGCGAGGCAGGCCTGCAGGGTATTGGCCAGCAGCATGGCGCGGGTCATGGGTCCGACGCCGCCCGGCACCGGCGTGATCCAGCCGGCGCGTGCGCGCGCGGTTTCGAATTCGACGTCGCCGGTCAGCTTGCCGTCCGGCAGGCGGTTGATGCCGACATCGATCACCACTGCGCCGGGCTTGATCCATTCGCCCTTCACGAAGCCGGGCCTGCCCACGCCGGCCACGACGATGTCGGCCTGCGAAACGATGCCGGGCAGGTCGCGGGTCTTGCTGTTGCAGATGGTGACGGTGGCGTCGGCCAGCAGCAGCTCCAGCGCCATCGGCCGGCCGACGATGTTCGAGGCGCCGACCACCACCGCGCGCGCGCCGCGCAGGGCGATGCCCGTGGTCTCGATCAGCTTCAGGCAGCCATAGGGCGTGCAGGGGCGCAGGCCGGGTTTCTTCTGCGCCAGCTTGCCCATGTTGTAGGGGTGGAAGCCGTCCACGTCCTTGTCCGGGCGGATGCGCTCGGTGACGCGTTCCGCGTCGATATGGGCGGGCAGGGGTAGCTGGACGAGGATGCCGTCCACGGTCGGGTCGTCGTTGAGCCGGTCGATGTGCGCCAGCAGCTCGGCCTCGCTGACGTCGGCCGGCAGGTCCAGGGACTTCGAATGGTCGATGCCGACTTCCAGGCAATCCTTGCGCTTGGCCTTCACATAGACCTGCGAGGCGGGATTCTCGCCCACCAGCAGTACCGCCAGACCCGGCACGTGCTGACCGGCGACGCTGCGGCGCTCGATGGCCTGGCGGATGCCGGCGCGGGTCTCGGCCGCGAGGCGGTTACCGTCGATGAGCTGTGCAGACATGCGTGAACCCCGCGAAATGAGGCGCGATTTTCTCATGCGCGGACAAGGCGTCACAACCGTATCCGGACGGCATTTTCGTTGACCGGCGAGGGGGTGGCGCGTATCATTCCGCCTCGCCTGAGGCCCGGCATTCGCCTGCCCCGGCGCAGCAGGGTTTCGGGGTATAGCGCAGCCTGGTAGCGCGCCTGCCTTGGGCGCAGGAGGTCGCAGGTTCGAATCCTGCTGCCCCGACCAGAATTCACCAGTTGAGCGCCTGTAGCTCAGTTGGATAGAGCACCGGCCTTCTAAGCCGGTGGTCGCAGGTTCGAATCCTGCCAGGCGCGCCAGAATCACGAAGCGGAATTCCTCGGCCCTCTCCCTGAGCGGAGCGAATGCCCGAAGGGCGGGAGAGGCCGGCCGAGGGTGGATCGGCTAAAATGGCCGCCCAGAAGTTTCCATGGTGACCGTAGCTCAGTTGGTAGAGTCCCGGGTTGTGATCCCGGTTGTCGTGGGTTCGAGTCCCATCGGTCACCCCATTTTCCCGCCGGCGTTTCGCATCCCCTCGGGGATGCACTACAATACGCGCCGATTAACCCAGCAGAATTCCTTGTCCCCTCTCCCTTGAGGGAGAGGCCGGGTGAGGGCTCTAACGGGCCAATAGCTCAATTGGCAGAGCAACGGACTCTTAATCCGCAGGTTGAAGGTTCGATTCCTTCTTGGCCCACCAATCACCCAAGGCCAACCTTTCTCGGTTGGCCTTTTTTCTTGCCTGTTCCCCGCGTATTGGCGCGTGTTCCAGAGTGATCTTGCGGACGTGATGGCTGCGCCCAGGCCCCTTCCCGCGCTCCTGTGCCTCTCTGTTCTCTGTATTTTCTCTGCGCTCCGTGGAGGACTCCCCGGAATGCGGCCTTTTGGATCAAGGGCTTGGCGGGGACGGTTCGAGACGGCCGCTGCATAGGGGCGGCGACTCAAGTGCGTTGGGTGGGGGCCCAGATCAACGGATGCTCCCCGAGACACCGGATTTCCGGTTCGTCAGCGCCTGGGCAGATGCTCCAGCAGACGATCCAAGGCCTGCCGATAGTGGTCGCCCAGGATCTGGGCCTGCTCGGGGTTGCCTCTTGTCGCTGCCAGGGCGAGGCCGCTACCGTGGGCATGGTCAACCAGAATGTCGCGCCACAGGATGGGTTCGGGCGTGATCTGCGCCAGCAGCGCGGTCAGGCGCTCGGTGATCTGACGGGTCACCCCCGCAAAGGCTTGCGGCGTCGCGAAGATCGCGAGCGTCAGTTGGGGATGCCGCCCGACGGCATCGTGATAGCGGGTGAGCATGGTGCGGATGGCGGCCAGGTGGTCTGCCTGTTCACTCGCGCCCGCCAGCACCTCGGCATAGACCCGATCCGACAGCGCGCGCAGCAGTCCGGCGCGGTCTTCCACGTGGTGGTAGAGACTCATCGGGGTGACGCCCAGTCGGGCGGCCAGGGCGCGCATCGTCAACCCTTGGCCCGCGCCTTCCTCCAGCAGCGTCAGCGCAGCGCGGAGGATGTCGTCGCGGGTCACGCCTTGTCCGTTGGCCTGGAGGTGGGCGACGAACGCCGAGGTGATCCGCTGCGAAGGCCGCCAGGTGGAACTCACCGGCATCGCGCCCGCCGTGGCCGGGATGCTCGCCGGCGGCTGGCTCGAGACGCCGACAGGCGCACGCCACATGATCGTGAGCGAATGGGCCTCCGGGGTGGAGTTGCTCTATCCGGTGGCCATGGAAGCCGGCACCGAGGTGCTGCTGACGGCGGGCTACGACCACAGCACGGCCACGTGTGCATCGCGCTTCAACAACCTCGACAACTACGGCGGGTTTCCCGCCATCCCCAGCAAGAACCCGTTCTCGACTGGCGTGTTCTGAACCCCGGAGACATCGCCATGTGGTACCTCGTCGTCCTCGTCGTGGCGGCGGTGGTCTCGGTCGCGCTCGCGCCCAAGCCCCCCAACCCCAAACCCGCTGAACTCTCCGACCTCGATGCCCCCACCGCGGAAGAGGGCCGACCGATCCCGGTCGTCTTCGGCACGGTGCTGCTGCGCGGGGCCAATGTCGTGTGGTACGGCGATCTGGAGGCCGAGCCGATCAAGAAGAAGGGCGGCAAGAAATGAGTTCCGACGTCCTCGTCACCATCGCCCACGTGCGCGCCGCGGGCCTGTGCGCGCCCGGTGCGCGCACCTGGTTCGCGCGCCAGGGCTTGGACTTCCGCGCCTTCCTTGCCCAGGGCCTGCCGGCGTCGATCCTGTTGGCCACGGGCGATGCGATGGCCGCGCGCGTGGTCGGGGTGGCCCGCCGCGCCCATGAGGAGCCGCGCTGATGGGCGGGCGCAGCAAGAAGCAGACCGTCGGCTACCGCTACCGGATCGGCCTGCACCTGGTGCTGTGCCAAGGGCCGGTGGATGCGGTGCAGGAGATTCAGATCGGCGATCGCACCGCCTGGGGCGATGCGAGCCGCGCGTCACTTCCGACCGGGCATGGCCTGGGGCGGGTGCGCATCGACCGGCCCACGCTCTTCGGCGGCGACGAGCGCGAAGGCGGCGTGGTGGGCGACCTCGACGTGTTGCCCGGCGACACCGCCCAAGGTCGCAACGATTACCTGATGAGCCTTCTCGGGCCAGCCATCCCGGCGTTTCGCGGGGTGTTGTCGGTCGTGGCGCGCAAGATCCTGTTCGCGGCCAACAACCCCTACCTCAAGCCCTGGGCGGTGCGGGTGCGGCGCTTCACGGCGGGCTGGCATGGCGATCCGTGGATGCCGTGGGACGCCGAGGTGCGGACCTGGGATGCCGACACGGGCCAGGCCGTGACCGTCGGCATGAACCCGGCGCACATCCTGGTGCAGTGCCTCACCGATACGCACTGGGGCATGGGCTATCCGATGTCCACGCTGGGCGCGAGCTTCTGGAACGCGGCCTGGGCGCTGTCGAGCGAGGGCTCCGGTGTGCTGGCCACCGAGCCCGAGGGGCGGCTGGCGGCCATTACGGACTTCACTTTCAACCTCGGGGCGGGGCGGCTGCAGACCTCGACGCTGCGGCGGCGGGTCAATCAGCGGGATTGGGCGGCGGCCGCCGCTGAACTTCGCCGGTGGGTGTATGGCGGCGGGAGGGTGTTGCCAGGACTTGTTGCTCGACGGGAAGCCGAGGCGCGTCTTCTCGCACACGGGTGACAGACCCGGAAGCACGGCCGTGTATACACTATATGCATTGATGTAGTAGATTATGCTCTTGATGCATCAACGACTAAGGCGATGGCGATCACCAGCGTTGGAGAACTGGTCAAAGCCGCCCGCAACGGGCGCAGCCAGAAGGAGTTCGCTGAATTCCTGGGCGTGAAACAGTCCTCGGTGAGCCGCTACGAGAGCGGCAAGGCAAGCCCGCCGATCCGAGTGATCGAGCAGTGCATGCAGCTGGTGCATGCGGCAAACGCGGAGGACGCCCCCACCGCCGACCAACTGGCAGAACGCATCCGCGCCGCTCTGGCGGACCCCGACCTCCGGCAGGCGCGCTTGGCGCTATCTCGGTTGGTGGATGCCTTTGTGTCCGAACACGTGCAGACTCGCATTACGCGTGCTGCGCCTCAAATCACTGGAGGCTGACGTGGCAACTCAATCGGCTATCGAGTGGACTGAGCAGACGTGGAATCCAACCACCGGTTGCACCAAGGTTTCACCGGGGTGCAAGAACTGCTACGCGGAAGTGATGGCGCGCAGGCTCCACGCCATGGGCGCGCCCGGCTATGAGAACGGGTTCAAGCTCACGTTGCATGAGAGCCGGCTCGAACAGCCACTGCTACGCAAGAAGCCGACGACGTACTTCGTCAACAGCATGAGCGATCTGTTCCACGAGGCCGTCCCGGACGCCTTCCTGGATCGTGTGTTCTCGATCATCGAGCGTACCCCTCACCACACGTACCAGATCCTCACCAAGCGCGCGAAACGACTACCGGAGTACTTTGCTCGCCGTGCCTGCCCCAGAAATGTTTGGCTTGGGGTGTCGGTCGAAGACAAGAAGTACGGGGTTCCTCGCATCGCGCACCTGCGCAAGGTGGATGCACATATTCGCTTCTTGTCCGTCGAGCCGCTGCTGGAAGACCTCGGGCGGATCGACTTGCGCGACATTCACTGGGTCATCGTCGGTGGCGAGTCCGGGCACAAAGCCCGCCCGATGCGAGAAGAATGGGTGGCGAACGTACAGGCCCAGGCCGAGGCCGCTGGTGCGGCATTCTTTTTCAAACAGTGGGGCGGCTGGGGTGCCGACGGTGTCAAACGTCACAAGAAGGCGAATGGGCGTCTCTTCCGGGGCCGCACTTGGGATGAGTATCCCCAGACTGCAGATCTGCCCCTATAGTGTGTCCAGGATGTCCTTGGCGATCTTGGTCGCCAGTCCGGAGGCTGCAGGCTTCGGATTCGAGGCTGCGAAGTACAGTGCGAAGAGAGGCGCGCCGCACGGGTTCTTCGAGTCCCCGCCTTGGTACAAAACCTTAGGGGCGGTCACGGCTGGGAACAGATCCATCAGGCGTCTCGAGACGAAGTCGAGCATCTCGCGATGATCGGCGTTTCGTTCATCGCCATCGTCGCCACCGAACATATCGGTTTGTCTCTTCTGCACGTAAAACGCTTGTCGCCATGTGTCGGTACCCAGTACACGGGTTAACGAAGCCTCCTTGTCGGCATCGAGCGCGTCAGCGTTTTTCGCCGCCTGTCGGTACAGCCCTGCGTAGGGAAACAGATACCAAACATCGATCGCCCCCGTCTTGGCGATCGCTTCTAGAGTTTCCCACTCGACATTCATTCCGTACGGGTCGAGAAACAGAACGGCTCTTTCGTTCTGCCATCGATACTGTGAACACAACGCTTTCAGTGCTGTGTTCGCGTCACTCTGAATGACCTGAATGGTCTTATCTGGATGTTCTGCTTCGAGTGCCCGTAGCGCCGCCAGCTTCTTTGGAGAGAGCTCAATAAAGCAATACTTGTGGAAGCCAGGATTGGCTACCAATGCGCGACGCGCCGAACCATCAATGCTTCTTTTCTCGCCGTTAACCTTGATGTCACATCGTCCTGTGCCAGCAAACGCGTCGATGTAGATGCGAGTGAAATGCTGCTTGCTGAGGGCTTGATTGAATGCGCTGAGATACTTTTCAAGAGCCTCCAACTTGATCCGAGTCCACACGCCGCCGAAGTCATGCTGATCGTCTAAAGATTGATCGTCCCGGCCTTCAGTGAGCGCTCCCTCTTTTCCATCGTTCAGCTTCCGCATAGTGTCGAGCCCTCGCTGCATTGACCCCTACTGGGCCATCCACCCAGCCTTGATCTCGGCCAACACCGCGTTGACCCGGTCGAGAATGGCTTGATCGACGGGGTTGCCATCGCCGATCTCTACGGTCACGCGGATGCGCAACGGGTGCCCGGCCGTCGCTTCGCGCAATGCGTCGATGTGGTCGGCAAGGTCCTGAACCTCGTGGGTCTGAAGCTCTGCCGTGGCTGTCTTCGAACCGTAGTGCTTTGGCGGAGCCGGCTCATTGGTCTCACTCTTGCGCGCCACGATCTTGACCGCCGCCGCACCGCCCAGATCACAGGGCCAGGGGCCCGAGTCGAGTGAGCGTTCGATCAGCCCCAGCCGGAAGGCTTCATCGAGTGCCGCAGCAACGCGCGTCCATGGCAGCACTTTGCCCCCCTTCGACGAGAGCGCTGCATGAATGAGATGCGCGTTGGTCGCATCGTTTTGCCACGCTGAGGGCAGCTGCGCAGGCAGCACATCAACGGCCGAAAGCGGCGGTGGCGGCGAGAACAGCTGAGCCGCCTCATTGATGAACCCTGCGGGAACGTCTTCACCCAGCACGCTGATCGTGCCGTTCAACAACCAGATCCGGCCACCCTTGACCGCCCCGGCAACGGCATCAACGATGGCCTGTGGGGTCGCTTCAGGGATCAGCAGGTTCTCGGTGTAGCCACCCTTGTCGACCTCGACGAAGTGCTTGCCCGAGAAGTAGGTTGAAAGATCCGCCAGCGTCAGCGGCTCTTTGTTCCAAAGACGCGGCAGCCGCCCAGGGGCCAGCAGTTGCGGATCCAGCTCGGACAATACGGCTGCATCGGATAGCACGACCTCGAGGCTCGGGTCGCTGACGGCGTTGTTGTCCGGACGGGACATCCAGAACGTGCGCGTCGATTTGTCGGCACGCGTCACTCGCAGTACGAACTCGCCCGCTTCGCAGCCCGCCAGCAGGGTTTCCAGGATGGCGCGCCGGTTCAGCATCTTGGGCAACTTGGCCGTAGCCGCAAAAGCGCCGACCAGATCCTTCACGAAGCGCGCCTTCTCTCCATCCGCCCACAAATCGAACGGCCCACCAGGCAGAAGTGCTTCGGCATTGACGGCCGTGCTCTCGATGCGCAGCCGCTTATCCGCCACCATCTTGGGGAACAAGGGTTCGTTATCGACATTGATGCGGTAGGCAGCCACTTCGTTACCGTCGTTGACCGTGACGGCAATGCAGTAGGCCATGACGATCTGCGACCCCATCTCCCCACGGGCCGCGCGAAGATTGCCTTCCAGGCGCGTCGTCGCTGCAGTGTCGATGTCGCTGCGCTCCTTGAGCATCTCGCGCACCTTCTCCCAGCCCAGCAGGTCACGCACCTTTTCACGGGCCACCTCGATGCCATCTTTGGACGGCACCGCCAGAACGACGGCATTGCGGTTGCGCGCACGCGGCTTGTCCGGGCCCGTCGTCTCGTCAATGAAGCGCCTTGCCTCGGCGCCCGGCTTGCCATTGCACGCAGCCTTGGGGCCGAGCACGGCGTAGTGGAAGTCCTCGTCGTCCTCGATGTCGGCTGGACGCGCCGGCAGCACGTGGACTTTGGCACCCAGCGTGCGAGCGCCTTCGGTGAGCTGTTTGGCCTTGGCGATTTCGGCCTCCAGCACTTCTTCCACGGCCGTCGAGCTCACGTTCTGGCGCGCGTCGTGATGCATCTGCTTCAGATTGGGCTTGGAGCCCAGGCGCCATACCTTGGGCAGTCCACCTTCACGGTCGCCGGTGAACGTGTCATCGAGATACCAAGAGGCGTCTGACCAACGCGCGAGCCCCTTGTCCAACTCGATGCGGTCCGGCGATCCCACGCCAATCAGGACCTTCAGTTCGCGCGTGGTCGCGCGCTGACCAATGGGCTGTGAGTGGAGGAACGTTGCCATCACCGCTTGCTCGATCTCACGGTGCTGGACACCAAGCAGACCGTCCTGTGCCTTGCGCGCATGGGCGAGCTCGGCCTCCAGGATGGCCGTCCAGTTCTGCCGGCGACCTTCGTACTGTTCCAGCTGCGCCACGTTGGCCAACTCGCGTGCAGCGACGCTCAAGCCGTCCGAGTTCGGTTCGACCAGGAAGATCTGCGCGCCGATCAGCGGCTGCTGATCCCACTTCACCGCATCGCGCAAGGCCGAGGCGAGCGTCTTGAGAATGCCGCGCGTCTGTTGAAAGCCTTCCAGCTGGGTCCACTTCTGGTAGAGGGTTTCGATCAGCGCCGGGTGAAAGGGATAGGCGTCGCTGTAGCGCTTTTCCTCCGCGGCGCGGTTCTTGGCCGTGTAGTCATCGATGGCCTGAATGCCGTTCAGCGCCGCGACCACCTGCGCGCCCCACTGGGAACGATCGGTATAGCTTTCGAGCTTCAAGAGCCGGCGCCGCAGAATCTCCGGCACGTCCTGGCTTTCGACCGGTTGGATGCCTTCATCGGCCACGCGCTTGAACTCGTCGTAGAGTTCCTTGCTGATCTGTTTGCCAAGCTCGTCCATCTTGCCGGGGTCCGATGCCAGCAACGAGGCCACCAGGCAGCACTGCGGCACCTTGGCAACCGCCTGGGTCAGGCTGTGCATGAACTCGCGCATACGGCCGATCCATTTCGGGTCGGTATCGGCCATCACGCGCACGAACCACAACACCTCGTCAAACAGGATCAGCACGCCATCGCCGTCCTTGCGGGCGAGTTTGAGCAGGTCCTCCATGACGCCGGTGGCCGGCGGCGTCGTGCGTTCCGTGCCGTCGTCTTTCAAGAGCTTCATGCCCTCGCTACCCGACAGCTGCCAGGCAATCGCGCTCCAGGGCATCTTGAGGGTGGCGATCGTTCCGTCGGGCGCCATGACCTCGATGCCTTTTTCGGCATCCAGGCGGTCGAAGACCACCGCAGCCACGCGTGATTTGGGCAACCCGCCTTCGAGCGCGCAGTGCGCCTTGAATTGCTGCACCGCTGGAACGTCAGGCAGGTTCGCGGGATCGCGCACCAGGTGCACCAGCGTGATCAACGAGTGCGTCTTGCCGCCGCCGAAGGTCATGTGCAACTGGCGCACGGCCTTCTCGGACTTGCCCGAAAGGCGCCAGGTGACGTCCCGCGCCAGATCGCGCAGCTTGACCGTGGGATACGTGAGCGCAAAGAACGCCTTCGCATCGTGGTAGACGCCCGGGTTGCGCCCCATCACCACGTCGTACAAGTCCGCCGCAAACTGCTTTTGCGACAGTTCTTGATGGGTGATGTCGTCGCGCAACTGCACGACCTGGTGCCAGGGCTTGGTGGTGGTTTTGGCCATCGTTGTTCTCCTGATCCTGATTCTCTTTACTCAAGCCCAAGCGGCGCTTGCG
>DATLYR010000077.1 GCA_035574475.1 Nevskiales bacterium
GATCCCAGCACCTCGGCCGACTCCACCTCCCAGGTGTTCAGAATCTTTCCGCGCAGCGGCAACACCGCCTGATATTCGCGATCGCGCGCCTGCTTCGCCGAGCCGCCGGCGGAATCGCCCTCGACGATGAAAAGCTCGGACTTGGCCGGGTCGCGCTCCTGGCAATCGGCGAGCTTGCCCGGCAGGCCGGCGATGTCGAGTGCGCCCTTGCGCCGGGTCAGCTCGCGCGCCTTGCGCGCCGCCTCACGCGCACGCGCCGCCTCCACCACCTTGCCGGCGATGGTCTGCGCCTCGCGCGGGTTCTCCAGCAGAAAAGCCTGCAGTTTCTCGTTGACCGTGGACTCGACCACGCCCTTGACCTCGGACGATACCAGCTTGTCCTTGGTCTGCGAGGAGAACTTCGGATCCGGCACCTTGACCGAGATCACCGCGGTCAGGCCCTCGCGCGCGTCGTCGCCGGTGAAGGCGATCTTCTCCTTCTTCGCCAGCCCTTCGCTCTCGATGTAGGCGTTGAGCGTACGCGTCAGTGCGGCACGGAAACCGGCCAGATGCGTGCCGCCGTCGCGCTGCGGGATGTTGTTGGTGAAACAGTAGATGTTCTCCTGGTAGGAGTCGTTCCACTGCATCGCCGCCTCGACCGTGATGCCCTGGCTCTCGGCCTTGAAGTAGCAGATGGTCGGGTGCAGCGGCGTCTTGCTCTGGTTCAGGTGCTCGACGAAAGCCTTGATGCCGCCGACGTACTCGAAGGTGTCGCTGCGGCCGCCGGCCTCGTCGGTGAGCGTGATGCGCACGCCCGAGTTCAGGAACGACAGCTCGCGCAGCCGGCGCGCCAGGATGTCGTAGTGGAATTCGATGTTCTTGAAGATCTCGGGGCTCGGGTGGAAGCGGATCTCGGTGCCGCGGCGCTCGGTCTCGCCGACCACTGCCAGCGGCGCCTGCGGAACGCCCAGCCGGTACTCCTGGAAGTGGGCCTTGCCCTCGCGGTAGATGCGCAGCTGCAACAGGTCGGAAAGCGCATTTACCACCGAGACGCCGACGCCATGCAGGCCACCGGAGACCTTGTACGAGTTCTGGTTGAACTTACCGCCGGCGTGCAGCACGGTCATGATGACCTCGGCCGCCGAGCGTCCCTCCTCCGCGTGGATGTCCACGGGGATACCGCGGCCGTCGTCGATGACGGTGACGCTCTGGTCCGAATGCAGGATCACCTCGATCTCGGAACAGTAGCCGGCCAGCGCCTCGTCGATGGCGTTGTCCACCACCTCGAACACCATGTGGTGCAGGCCGGTGCCGTCCTCGGTGTCGCCGATATACATGCCCGGCCGCTTACGCACCGCGTCCAGCCCTTTGAGGACGGTGATGCTGGAGGAATCGTAGCGATCTTCGTCGGCGGTCGCACCGGCCTGCGTGTGCGGAGTTTCAGTCATGAGGGCGGCGGCGCCGCGTTGTCGGCGGCGTGGATTTGATGAGCGGAGAACATGCGCAATTGTAGCATCAGGCCCTGCGCCTGACCTGCCCATGTTCCACGTGGAACATGGGGTGGCCGCCTGCGCCGTCTGGGATCTGGCCCGGCTCCAGGAAACTCAAGAAGGCTTGTGCGCCCTGCGTCTGGATGGCGTCGAACAATCGCGCGCGTGAGCGTGCGTCCAGCTCCGCGGCGAGGTCATCGATCAACAGCAGCGGCAGGCACCCCCGCCGGCGGCGCAGCAACTCGGCCTGCGCCAGCAGCAGGCCTGCGGAGATCAGCTTCTGCTCGCCGCGCGAGGCCCGGGTGCGCGCCTGCAACCCGTGCAGGCGGATACGCAGGTCGGCGCGGTGCGGCCCCAGATGGGTAAAGCCGAGTTCGCGGTCGCGCACCAGCGCCGCGGCCAGCGCCGCAGCCAGCGTCTGCCCCTCCGGCCAGCCGGGCGCATACTCCACGGTGACCGCGGCGGCATCGAACAACCGCAGCATGATCCCGGGCAGCACCTCGTCGAGCGCGCCCAGATAGCGCCGCCGGACCCGATCGATCTGTTCCGCCTGCTGCGCCAGCTCCACATCCCAGGCGCAGACCTCGGCCGCGGGCGCGGCGGCACGCAGCGTGCGGTTGCGCTGGCGCAGCGCCCGCTGGTAGCGCAGCCACGCCGGGTAGAACCCTTGTTCCACGTGGAACACGCCCCAGTCGAGGAAGCGCCGGCGCTGCTCGGGCCCCTCCTCCAGCAGCCGGTGCAGGCGCGGGTCGATCACCTGCACCGGGAGCGCCGCCACCAGCTCGACGATGCCGGCGTCCTCGCGCGCGCCGATCTTGATGCGGCTGTGCCGGTCGCCGCGCAGGACGCCCAACGACGTCTCCAGCCCGGTGCCGTTGCGCACCCGGCCGAATACGGACAGCGTGCGTGCACCGCTGCGGATCAGGCGGTCGCTCGGCGTACCACGGAAGGATTGGGCGCGGCCCAGGAAATAGATCGCCTCCAGCAGGCTGCTCTTGCCGGAGGCGTTGTCCCCGATGATCAGGTTGATGCCGGCGCCGGGTGCGAGCTCCGCCTCGGCGATGCAGCGGAAGTTGCGGATACGCAGTTCGGTCAGGTGCATGCGCGAAGTATAAAGAGGGGGCGCTGCCGCGCGTCCTACAAAAAATAAGGGGCGGTTGCCCGCCCCCGTTGCGCCCGGTTCCGCATACGGCCTTACAGCCGCATCGGCATCACCACGTACTGGCAGGCATCCGAACCCTTTTCCTTGATCAGGCCGCTGGCGTCGGGGCCGGTCAGGTCGAGGGTGAAGGACTCGCCCTCCAGCCCCCCGAGCGCGTCCATCAGGTAGGTGACGTTGAAACCGATCTCGATCGGCGCGCCCTCGTACTCGACCTCCAGCTCCTCCTCGGCCTCTTCGTGCTCGGGGTTTTGCGCCTGCAGCCGCAGTTTGCTGTCCTTGAGCGTGAGCCGCACGCCGCGGAATTTCTCATTGGACAGGATCGCGGTGCGCGCCAAGGCCTGCCGCACCGCTTCGCGCCGGCCGGTGAGCCGTTTGTCGCCGGCTATCGGGATGACCTTCTCGTAATCCGGGAAGCGGCCGTCCACCAGTTTGGTGGTGAAGCGCGTCTCGCCCAGGGTGATCTGCAGGTGGTTGGGGGTAAACGCCAGCCTGGCCGGCTCCTCGCCGCCGTCGAGCAGGCGCTGCAGCTCGGTGATGGCCTTGCGCGGCACGATCACCTGGATCTCCTCGCTCACCGGCAGGCTGCCGGTGGCATCGCACAGCGCTAGGCGGTGGCCGTCGGTCGCGACCGCACGCATGCGGTCCTTGCGGACCACCAGCAGCAGGCCGTTGAGATAGTAACGCACGTCCTGGTGCGCCATGGCGAAGTGGGTGCGGTCGAGCAGCTGCTTGAGCGCCGGCTTGGGCACACTGACAGACTTCGCTTCCTTGATCTCCTCAAGGAATGGGAATTCGTCGGCATTGAGCGTGGACAGGACGAAGCGGCTGCGGCCCGAGGACAGTGTCAGGCGCTGGTCCTTGAGCTCGCACTTGATCTCGGCGTCCTCGGGCAGGCCACGGCAGATGTCGAACAGCTTGCGCGCCGGCACCGTGGTCGCGCCTTCCTGCTTGACGCTGGCCGGCACGCGCGTGACCAGTTCCAGCTCGAGGTCGGTCCCCGCCAGCGTGAGCCCCTGCTTGTCGGCCTTCAGCAGCAGGTTGGACAGGATCGGCATGGTCTGTCGACGTTCCACGACGCCGATCACGGTCTGCAGGCCTTTGAGCATTTCACCGCGCGGGATCTGGAATTTCATGAGTCTCCTCTGCCTCCGCTTCCCTGTCTTAATGAATCAGATCGAGATGAAAGCGATGATAATGGTTTACCGGTGGTTTTGTGGGTAACTATTATTTCGACAATGATATCAATAAGTTGCGTTAATGGTCGGCTAGCGCAATCCGGTGGTTCGCGCGTCGGCCTGTGCGTGCACACACTGTGGATATTCCGTACACGACGCGTGCATGAGGCAACGGCCTGAAATCATCCAGAGCTTGTGCACAGCCGTGGCAGGTACTGATCCACGGTTTATTACTGACTCAAAGTACGCAGCAGGTTGAGGTAATCCTCGTCCATGCGCGTGTCGCTGCCGCGCAATTCCTGGATCTTGCGGCAGGCGTGCAGCACGGTGGTGTGGTCCTTGCCGCCGAAGGCCTCGCCAATCTCCGGCAATGAATGGTTGGTCAGTTCCTTGGACAGCGACATCGCGATCTGCCGCGGCCGCGCCAGCGAACGGCTGCGTTTGGCCGACAACAGGTCCGACTGGCGGATCTTGTAGTAGGCCGCGACCGTCTTCTGGATGGTCTCGATGGTCACCTGCCGGTCGTAGACCGACAGCATGTCCTGCAGCACTTCCTTGGCGAAGTCGATGGTGATCTCGCGGCCGGTGAACTGCGCGCTGGCGGTCAGGCGATGCAGAGCGCTTTCCAGCTCGCGCACGTTGGAGCGTACGCGCTTGGCGATCAGGAAGGCCACCTCCTGCGGCAGCGCCAGGCCGGCGCGCTCGGCCTTGTTCATGAGGATGGCGACGCGCGTCTCCAGCTCCAAGGGGTCGATGCCGACCGACAGGCCCCACAGGAAGCGCGATTTGAGCCGCTCTTCCATGCCGTCGATCTCCTTGGGCAGGCGGTCGCAGGTGAGGATGATCTGCTGCTTGCCCTCGAGCAGTGCGTTGAAGGTGTGGAAGAACTCCTCCTGTGTGCCCTGCTTGCCGGCCAGGAACTGGATGTCGTCGATCAGCAGTGCGTCCACCGAGCGGTAGAAGTTCTTGAACTCGTCCATCTTCTTGTGGCGCAGCGCGGCCACGAAGTCATTGGTGAAGCGGTCCGAGCTCACGAACAGCACCCGCGCGCGCGGCTTGCGCTCGAGGATGCGGTTGCCGACGCTGTGCATCAGGTGGGTCTTGCCCAGGCCCACCCCGCCGTAGATCAAGAGCGGGTTGTAGGACAGGCCCGGGTTGTCCGCCACCTGTTCCGCTGCCGCGCGCGCCATCTGGTTTTCCTTGCCGACCACAAAGGTGTCGAAGCGGTAGCGCGGATCGAGCTTGCTGTCGTGGGTCGGCGCTGCCGGCTCCGCTTCCTCGGCCACGCGGGCGCGGCGGGTCGTGGGCAGCGTGCCGACGCGCAAGGACACATCGGGCGTGCGGCCGTCCAGCAGCTCGGTGAGCGCATCGCGGATCAGCCCCAAGTAGTTCTGCCGCACCTTGTCCAGCACCAGGCTGTTGGGGGCCAGCAGTTCAAGGCGACCGTCGGCTTCGACCGCATGCAGCGGCCGGATCCAGGTGTTGAGGTCCTTGTCCGCCAGCGCGGACTCCAGACGGCGGACACAGAGTTGCCAAAGCGACACCGAAAACTCTCCTGCGAAAAGCGCCGCGTGGCCGCGGGACACGAGATGATGGAACCGCCGGCGCCAACTGCGAAACGGAAAGGCGCCGTCACCCGGTCGTGGCCGGGCGCATTCGTCGGCGGGAACGGCAGGCAGTCTAGCGCGGACCGGAAAAGTTATCCACAGAGCCGCGGCGGCCCTGCTATTGCCTTGAAAAAGCAGCCAAACACCGGCAGAATGGCGCCCTTTCCGCGCGTCCTGCCGCGCGTGGCGGCGCCCCCGCCAGCCTTTCGGAGATTCCCATGTCCAAGCGCACCTACCAGCCCAGCAATCTGCACCGCAAGCGTACTCACGGCTTTCGTGCGCGCATGGCCACCCAGGGCGGCCGCGCAGTCCTCGCCCGCCGCCGCGCCAAGGGCCGCGCCCGGCTCACGCCCTGATCGACCCTGCCGCTGGCCGCGCGGCCGGCGCACTGATTCGATTGTCTGGACACGCTTTTCCGAAAGCGGCGCGGCTCACGCAGCCGCGTGAATTCAAGCAGGTGCTCGACAGCGGCCAGCGCCAGAGCGATGCCTGTTTCACTCTCGTTTCTTCACCCAGCATCACCGGACAGCCGCGCCTCGGTCTCGTGGTGGCGCGCAAGCATCTGCGCCGCGCCGTGGACCGTAACCGCGTAAAGCGCATGGTGCGTGAAAGCTTCCGTCACCACCGCGCCGGCCTGCCCGCCCGCGACATCGTGGTGATGGCGCGCGCCGCGGCCGGCGGCAAGCCGGCGCCGGCGCTGCGCGAAAGCCTGGCCCGCCACTGGCGCAGAATGGCCGAAGCATGCGCGCCCTGATCCTGTTCGCGATCCGCCTGTACCAGCGTGCGCTCAGCCCGCTGCTGGGGCCGCGCTGCCGCTACTATCCGAGCTGCTCGCAGTACGCATACGAGGCCGTGCTGCGCTTTGGTGTGCTGCGCGGCAGCGGGCTGGCCCTGCGCCGTCTCGCGCGTTGCCACCCGTTGGCGCCAGGCGGTTACGATCCGGTGCCCGGCTCGAACGATACCGAAAACCAACATCAACACTGCAGCCATTCCCATGGATAACCGCCGCTTCATCCTGTTCTGCGCCCTGGCCGCGATCCTGTTCCTGATGTACCAGGCCTGGCAGAAGGATCACGCCCCCAAGCCGCCGGCCTACGCGGAAAAGACGCCCGCGCCGGCCACGCCGGAAATGGATGGCGAGTTGCCGGCACCGGGCCCCGCCGCGGCCGCGCCCCAGGCGAGTGCAACACCCGCCGCCGAGCCGGGCGCCGAGGCGCCGCTGGCACCGGGCGAGGTGGTGCGCAGCGCCGGCCGCGTGCTCGTGACCACCGACGTGCTGCGGGTCGAGATCGATACCTACGGCGGCGACCTGCGCCGCGCCGAGCTGATCGGCATCCCGGTATCGAAGACGCGGCCCGAGCAGAACCTGCACCTGCTCAACGACCGCCTGCCGAACTTCTTCATCGTGCAGAGCGGGCTGGTGGACGCCGCCGAGACCGCGCCCTCGCACCGGAGCCTGTTCAAGGCCGTGCAGGCGCAGTACGCGCTGGCCGAGGGACAGGACCGGCTCGAGGTGCGCCTCGACTGGCAGGACGCACAGGGGCGACGCGTGTCCAAGGTTTATGGTTTCCACCGTGGCGACTACCAGATCGACCTGCGGCACGAGGTGAGCAATGCCGCCAGCGAGGCCTGGACGCTCAGTCCCTACGTGCAGTTCTGGCGCACGCCGCACAGCGAGTCCGAGGATCCGCCCTTCATCAAGACTTTCCACGGCGTCGGCTACTACGAGCAGAAGAACGGCGGCGGCAGCTACCGCTTCACCAAGGCCAGCTTCGAGGATCTGGAGGAAGAGCCGGTCAGCCTGCAGCAGACCGGCGGCTGGAATGCGGTGATGGAGAACTACTTCATCGGCGCCGTGATCCCGCCGGCGCAGGACACGCACCGCTTCTACGCCAAGCCACGCGCCATTCCCGGCGCGCGGCAGTCCGCCTACGTCGCCGGCTACGTCGGGCCGCTGCAAACCGTGGCGCCCGGCGCGCAAGCCGTGTTCGAGACCCGGCTCTTCATCGGCCCGAAGCTGCAGGACCGCCTGGCCGACGTCGCGCCAGGCTTCGATCTGACGGTGGACTACGGGATGCTCACCATCCTCGCCAAGCCGCTGTTCTGGCTGCTGGAAAAACTGCACCGGCTGGTCGGCAACTGGGGCTTCGCCATCGTGCTGCTGACGCTGGTGGTCAAGCTCTCGTTCTGGAAACTGTCCGAGGCGCAGTACCGCGCGATGGCGCGCATGAAGAAATTCACCCCGCGCATCCAGCAGATCAAGGAGCGCTACGCCGACGACCGCGAGGGCATGCAGCGCGCGATGATGGACCTCTATAAAAAGGAAGGCTTCAACCCGCTGGCCGGCTGCTGGCCGCTGTTGGTGCAGTTCCCGGTGTTCATCGCGCTGTACTGGGTGCTGCTGCAGAGCGTCGAGCTGCGCCAGGCGCCCTTCATCCTGTGGATCCAGGATATGTCCTCCCCGGATCCGTACTGGGTGCTGCCGGTGCTGTTCGGCGTCAGCATGTGGGCGCAGCAGAAGCTCTCCGGCACCGCCGTCACCATGGACGAGATGCAGCAGAAGATCATGATGGCGATGCCGATCATGCTGACCGTGTTCTTCGGCTTCTTCCCCGCGGGTTTGGTGCTGTACTGGTTGGTCAGCAACCTGATCGGCATCGCGCAACAGTGGTACATCACGCGCAAGATCGAGCGCGAGGAAACCGCGAAATAACACCCTCTCCCTAAGGAAACTCTGATTCATTCGTCACCCCGGCGAACGCCGGGGTCCAGAGCCTTGAAAGTCGCTGGATTCCGACTTTCGCCGGAATGACGAAGAGAATGGATCAGAGGCTCCCTAACCCTCTCCCAGAGGGAGGGGGGGTAAACTTTCCGCGATGCCCCTGCCCCCCACCGACACCATCGCCGCCATCGCCACGCCGCCGGGGCGCGGCGGCATCGGCATCCTGCGCATCTCCGGCCCGCGCGCGCAGGACATCGCACGCGGTTTCTGCAGGCGCGTGCCGCCGCCGCGGCTGGCGACGCTGGCGAAATTCCGCGACGCGGACGGCAGCGCGCTCGACACCGGCCTCGTGCTGTTCTTCCCCGCGCCGCACTCCTACACCGGCGAGGACGTGCTGGAGCTGCAGGGCCATGGCGGCCCGGTGGTGCAGGACCTGCTGCTGCAGCGCGCGCTGGCGCTGGGCGCGCGGCTGGCCCGGCCCGGCGAGTTTTCCGAGCGCGCCTTCCTCAACGACCGGCTGGATCTTGCACAGGCCGAGGCCGTCGCCGACCTGATCGACGCCGGCAGCGCACAGGCCGCGCGCGCGGCCCTGCGCTCGCTGCAGGGCGAGTTCTCCAAACAGGTGCACGAACTGGTCGAGGCGCTGATCCGCCTGCGCATGCACGTGGAAGCCGCCATCGACTTTCCCGAGGAGGAGATCGATTTCCTCTCCGACGACAAGATCCGCAAGCAGCTGCAGGCCATCGAGCAGCGGTTTGCGGACATCCTGCGGCATGCACAGCAGGGCGCGCTGATGCGCGAGGGCATGACCGTGGTGCTGGCCGGCCAGCCCAACGTCGGCAAGTCCAGCCTGCTCAACCGCCTGGCCGGCTACGAGGCCGCCATCGTCACCGAGATCCCGGGCACCACGCGCGACGTGCTGCGCGAGCGCCTGTCGCTGGATGGCCTGCCGCTGCACGTGATCGACACCGCCGGCCTGCGCGACAGCACCGATCCCGTCGAGCAGGAAGGCGTGCGCCGCGCCCGCGCCGAGATCGAAAAGGCCGACCGCGTGCTGCTGCTGGTGGACGACCGTGCCGGCGTCACCGCCGCGGAGCGCGCCATCCTCGACAGCCTGCCGCCGAATCTGGCGCTGACCCTGGTGCGCAACAAGTGCGACCTGAGCGGAAACCCGCCCGGGCTTGCGCGCGAAGACGGGCAGGACGTGCTGCGCATCTGTGCACTCACCGGCGCCGGCGTGGATGCGCTGCGCGAGCACCTGAAGCAATGCATGGGCTACCAGCCGGCGGAGGGCGAGTTCATCGCCCGGCGGCGGCACCTGGATGCGCTGGATCGCGCGAACGCCGCGCTGGATCGCGCCCGCGAACAGTTGCAGCGCCGTGCGGGCGAGCTGGTGGCCGAGGAACTGCGCCAGGCCCAGCAGGCGCTGGGCGAGATCACCGGCGAGGTCACGAGCGACGCGCTGCTCGGCCGCATCTTCGCCAGTTTCTGCATAGGGAAATAGTCGGCCAGTCGCTTATACTGGGCCCCTCACCCCCGCGCCGTTCGCTGAACGGGAGACCGCCATGCAGAAAAAATCCATTCTCTTGTTGGCCGCAGCCGCGTTGGCGGCGCCCGCTGCCCATGCCGGCGATGACATGCGCCCCGGCCAGTGGCAGGTGACGCAGGTCATGGAAATTGCCGGCACCTCGATGCCGCCGCACACCCTGACCTACTGCCACAAAACCAGCGATCCGAAGGAACAGGCGCTGCCGCCCGGCCAGACCCTGCCCGAGGGCTGCAAGGCGGGGAAGATGGAGCGCAGCGGCAACACCATGCGCTGGAGCTTCAGCTGCACCGGCGAGAACGCCATGCAGGGCACGGGCGAGATGACACAATACGCCGAGCGCTTCGAGGGCGTCATGCGCATGAAGACCCAGGAGGGCGAGATGGTCACGCGCATGCAGGGCAAGCGCCTCGGCGACTGCTGACGCCGGCCGTAATGCCTCAGGGTTTGCACGCGATTCTTTACTGGTGCTGAGCCTGCCGGGCTGTTAGAGTCATGGATAGCCCGGCCCGGGCTTCTCGTCATAAGAGACGAGGCAGCACGGGCTGGAACACCGGATGCTGGTGCCGCCCTTAAGAGGGGCGGCGCGACAGCGCAACGGAGATACGACATGGCCGACGGCAAGAGCCGCGCGCGCGGAGAAGATCCGGCGCTGCGAGCCGACCTGGACCCGACGGAAACCCGCGAGTGGATCGAAGCCCTCGACGCGGTACTGGAGCGCGAAGGCCCCGAGCGCGCCCATTTCCTGCTGGAAGCGCTGATCGAGCGCGCGCGCCGCTCCGGCGCCTTCATTCCCTTCTCGCCGCACACCGCCTACGTCAACACCATCCCGCCGCACCGCGAGCAGCGTTCGCCGGGCGACCACGCGATCGAGTGGAAGATTCGCTCGCTGATCCGCTGGAATGCGATGGCGATGGTGATCAACGCCAATCGCGAGCACGCCGGCGTCGGCGGCCACATCGCCAGCTTCGCCTCGGCGGCCACGCTGTACGACGTCGGCTTCAATCATTTCTTCAAGGGCCCGGATCATCCGAACGGTCCTGACCTCGTGTACATCCAGGGCCACAGCGCACCTGGCATCTATGCGCGTGCCTATCTCGAGGGCCGTCTCACCGAGGACGACCTGCACCGCTTCCGTTCCGAAGTGGCCAGGAACGTCAAGGGCCGCGGCCTGTCGTCCTATCCGCATCCCTGGCTGATGCCGGATTTCTGGCAGTTCGCCACCGTGAGCATGGGCCTCGGGCCCATCATGGCGATCTACCAGGCGCGGTTGATGAAGTACCTGCACAACCGTGGCATCGCCGATATGAAGGACCGCAAGGTCTGGTGCTTCTGCGGCGACGGCGAGATGGACGAGCCGGAGAGCCTGGGTGCGATCGACATCGCCGACCGCGAAAAACTCGACAACCTGATCTTCGTGGTCAACTGCAATCTGCAGCGGCTCGACGGGCCGGTGCGTGGCGACGGCAAGATCATCCAGGAGCTCGAGGGCATGTTCCGCGGCTCCGGCTGGAACGTGATCAAGGTGATCTGGGGCGCGCTGTGGGACCCGCTGCTGGCGGCCGATAAGGACGGCCTGCTGCACAAGCTGATGCTGGAGACCGTGGATGGCGAGTACCAGAACTTCAAGGCCAAGGGCGGCGCCTATACGCGCGAGCATTTCTTCGGCAAGTATCCGGAGCTGAAGGAGAAGATCGCGTCCTGGTCGGACGAGGACGTGGCGCGCCTGAACCGCGGCGGCCACGACCCCCACAAGCTCTACGCCGCCTATTACGAGGCGGTGCACAACGCCCAGGGCCGGCCGACGGTCATCCTTGCCAAGACCGTGAAGGGCTATGGCATGGGTGAGGCCGGCGAAGGCCAGAACATCACCCACCAGCAGAAGAAAATGGGCGAGAAGGCGCTGCGCGAGTTCCGCGATCGTTTCAACATCCCCATCCCCGACGAGAAGATCGCCGCCACCCCGTTCTACCGGCCGCCGGACGACTCCGCCGAGGTGCAGTACCTCAAGCAGCGCCGCGAGGCGCTCGGCGGCTTCCTCCCGCAGCGGCGCGTCGAGAACGACCGGCTCGAGATCCC
>DATLYR010000078.1 GCA_035574475.1 Nevskiales bacterium
ATTCCGTGCAGCCGATCATCACCGTTCGCGGCCTCGACAAGACCTACGCCTCGGGCTTCCAGGCGCTGAAGAACATCAACCTCGACATCCGGCGTGGCGAGATCTTCGCGCTGCTGGGACCGAACGGTGCCGGCAAGACCACGCTGATCAGCATCATCTGCGGCATCGTCAACCCGACGCGCGGCAGCATCCTGGTCGACGGCTACGACATCGTGCGCGACTACCGCGCGGCGCGTGCCCGCATCGGCCTGGTGCCGCAGGAGCTGCACACCGACGCCTTCGAGAGCGTATGGGCGACGGTGAGCTTCAGCCGTGGGCTGTTCGGCTGCCCGCCGAATCCGGCCTACCTCGAGAAGCTGCTGCGCGAGCTGTCGCTGTGGGACAAGCGGGACGCCAGGATCATGACCCTGTCCGGCGGCATGAAACGGCGCGTGATGATCGCCAAGGCGCTGTCGCACGAGCCGGTGATCCTGTTCCTCGACGAGCCGACCGCGGGCGTGGACGTGGAACTGCGCCGCGACATGTGGGACATGGTGCGCCGGCTGCGCGATACCGGCGTGACCATCATCCTGACCACGCACTACATCGAGGAGGCCGAGGAGATGGCTGACCGCATCGGCGTGATCAGCCATGGCGAGCTGATCGTGGTCGAGGAGAAGGTTGCGCTCATGCGCAAGCTCGGCAAGAAGCAGCTCACCCTGCAGCTGCAGAGCCCGCTGGCGCGCATCCCCGACGAGCTGGCCGGCCACCCGCTGGAACTGTCCGCCGATGGCACGGCCCTGGTCTATACCTTCGACACCCAGTGCCGGGACACCGGCATCGGGGCGCTGCTGCGGCGCCTGAACGAGCATGGCATCGACTTCAAGGACCTGCACTCGAGCGAGAGCTCGCTGGAGGAGATCTTCGTCAGCCTGGTGAGGGCAAAGCCATGAACACGAGCATTCTGTCATTCCGGCGAAAGCCGGAATCCAGTGAGCCTGATGACAGGTCGCAGAAAGGCACTGGATGCCGGCTTCCGCCGGCATGACGGAGACTGGGCCATGAACATTCATGCAATCAAGGCCATTTACCGCTTCGAGATGGCGCGCACCTTCCGCACCCTGGCCCAGAGCATCGCCTCGCCGGTGCTGTCCACCGCGCTGTACTTCGTGGTGTTCGGCGCGGCGATCGGCGCGCGCATGGGCGAGATCGACGGCGTCAGCTACGGCGCCTTCATCATTCCCGGGCTGGTGATGCTCACGCTGCTGAGCGAGAGCATCGCCAACGCCTCCTTCGGCATCTACATGCCGCGCTTCTCCGGCACCATCTACGAGGTGCTGTCGGCGCCGGTGTCCTGGATCGAGATCCTGCTCGGCTACGTCGGTGCCGCCACCACCAAGTCGCTGATGCTGGGCGCGCTGATCCTGGTCACCGCGCGGTTCTTCGTGGACTACGAGATCGCCCACCCCCTGTGGATGGGAGGCTTCCTGCTGCTCACCGCGGTGGCCTTCTGCCTGTTCGGCTTCATCATCGGCATCTGGGCGGACGGCTTCGAGAAGCTGCAGATCATCCCGCTGATGGTGATCACGCCGCTGGCCTTCCTCGGCGGCAGCTTCTACTCGATCAACATGCTGCCGGAGCCCTGGCAGACGATCGCGCTGTTCAATCCCGTGGTGTACCTGATCAGCGGCTTCCGCTGGAGCTTCTACGGCGTGGCCGACGTGAGCGTGGGCGTGAGCCTGGGTATGACGGTGGCGTTCATGCTCCTGTGCCTGGGCGCGATCGCCTGGATCTTCCGCACCGGTTACCGTCTGAAGGCCTGAATCGGCAGCCCGCAACCCGGCGCGGTCCCGATGGTCTTACAATGGGCCCATCCACCGAGGAAAACAAGCCATGCGCATGACGATTCCGGTGATCCTGTGCCTGATGCTGGCGCTGCCAGCCGCCCGCGCCGGCGAAATGGCGACGCCGCCCGACCCGATCCCGAACCGTTACATCGTCGTGCTCGACGTGAAACTGGTGCCCGGCGTGGCCGCGCCGCTGGTGCGCAGCCTGGCCGAGCAGCTGGCGAAGCAGCACGGCGGCCAGCTGCTGCACCTGTACGAGAACGTGCTGGGCGGCTTCGCGCTCGAGATCGATGCCCAGGGCGCCGCCGCCATCGCCCAGAACGCGCAGGTGCGCTTCATCGAGCAGGACAGCCGGCGCGCGATCTCCGACACCCAGCGCAACCCGCCCTGGGGCCTGGACCGCATCGATCGCCCGGCGCTGCCGCTGGACGGCGCCTACCGCTACGACGGCACCGGCAAGGGCGTGAACGTCTATGTGATCGACACCGGCATCCGCGCCAGCCACCGCGACTTCGGCGGGCGCGTGGTCAGGGGCTATACCGCGATCAAGGACGGGCGCGGCACCGATGACTGCCAGGGCCACGGCACGCACGTGGCCGGCACGATCGGTGGTGCGCAGTACGGCGTGGCCAAAGGTGTGACCCTGATCCCGGTGCGGGTGCTGGACTGCAAGGGCAGCGGCAGCACCAGCGACGTCATCGCCGGCGTGGACTGGGTGACCGGCAAGCGCGTCAAGCCGGCGGTGGCCAACATGAGCCTGGGTGGCGGCGCCAGCCGGGCGCTGGACCGCGCGGTGCGCGAGTCCATCGACGCCGGCGTGACCTATGTGCTGGCCGCCGGCAACGACAACCGCGATGCCTGCGACGCCTCGCCGGCGCGCGTGGAGCAGGGCTTGACGGTGGCCGCCAGCACGCGCAAGGACCAGCGTGCGTCGTTCTCCAACAAGGGCAAGTGCGTGGATCTGTTCGCCCCCGGCGAGGGTATCGTCTCCGCCGGCATCGGCAGCGACACGGCCTCTGCAACCCTCAGCGGTACCTCGATGGCGGCGCCGCATGTGGCTGGCGCCGCGGCGCTGTACCTGGCGGCCAACCCCAAGGCCAGCCCGGCCCAGGTCGCCAGCGCACTGCTCGACAGCGCGTCGAAGGATCGCATCGCCGATACCGGCGGCGCACCCAATCGCCTGCTGCTGACACGCAGCGGTGGCGACAGCAGCCCGCCGCCCGATGAGGGGCGCGGCGGTGATGGCGGC
>DATLYR010000079.1 GCA_035574475.1 Nevskiales bacterium
GCGCGCGGCCTGCTATGCCTGAGCGGTAGCGGTGGCTGGAGCGAGCTGCGGCGCTACGACCGGCCGGCGTTGCTGTCGCTGCGCCTGGACAGCGGCGAGATCCGCGAGGTACTGCTGCGCGGGCTGCACGGCGACGACACCGTGCTGGAGTTCCCGGAGGGGCTGCGCCGTGTCCCGCGCGCCGAACTGGAGCGTTTCTGGGCCGGCGACTTCCTGCTGGTTTGGCGCCCGGCCTCGGGCGAGGCCCTGATTGGCCCGTCCACGACGGGCGAGCCGGTGCTGTGGCTGCGCCGCCAGCTGTCGCTGGCGGACGGCTTGCCGGTGTTGTCAGGGCCCGGAGCCGAGCGCTTCGATGAAGAATTGCGGCGTCGCGTGCGCGCATTCCAGACCGGGCGGGGCATCACCGCCGATGGCCTGGCCGGCGCCCGCACCCAGATCCTGCTCGGTAACTTGACTCCGGCGGCGGATACACCGCGGCTGAGCGCACCGGAGGCGGGCTGATGTCCTACATCCTCGAGGCGCTGCGCAAGGCCGAGCGCGAACGCAACCTCGGCCAGGTGCCCACGCTCGAGGTGGCGGCTGCGCCGCGGGTGGAAACGCCACGCCGACTCTGGCCTTGGCTGCTGGCTGTCGCGCTGCTGGTGAACGCTGGCGTACTGGCGTTCTGGCTGCTGCGCCCGGGCGCACCGGAAACGTCACAGCCGCTGGCGCAGGTAGAACCGGCGCCGGTCGACCTGCCGCCCGCACCACCACCGGCAGTGGCGGACTACCTGCCCCCGCCGACCACGGTGGTGGAGGAGCCGATCAGCGAGCCGCCGGTCGCCGCCCTGCCGCCGGAACCGCTGAAGGGGCCGGCGCCCGAGCCGTCACCGGAGGTGGCGGAAGCCGACGTGGCGGAGTCCCCGGCCATCGATGCGGCAGCAGAGGTCCACGAGCGCACTGCGCTGCGCGATATGCCAGCGGAGTTCCGGCGCAGCCTGCCGGAGATGAAAATGGACGCGCATTTCTATACCACCGTGCCCGGGCGCAGCTTCGTGATGATCAATCTGCGCAAGTACAAGCCGGGCGAGCGCCTGGCCGAGGGGCCGCAGGTGGTGGAGATCGTGCCGGAGGGCGCGGTGCTGTCTTATCAAGGACAGGAGTTTCTGCTGCTGCCGTAGTGACGTGATTGCGGCCTGAAAAACACGAGCAGGAAATGGACAGGAGGAACAGGATTATCAGGATTTACGGGTAAGAAAGTTTTCTTGCGAGAAAAGATATCTTGATCCTGTCAATCCTGAGGTTCCTGTTTATCCTGTCCAAATTTTTCAGGGCAGCACTTCGACCTTGATCAGCACCTGACGGCGCGCCTCGCTGTCGGTCCGGCTGCGCGAAAAGTCGCCGCGGGTTTCGGTGCTTGACTGCTGGGTCACCGCACCGAGGTCGATCCATTCGCCCAGCCGCCCGCTGACGCTGGTGCTCAGGCGCGACACGCTGATGGCGCCGCCCGGTTCGGTGCTGGGGCTTTCCTGCTGCGGGCTGATGTCCAGCACCACCTGGTCGCCCTGCACCCGCGGGCGCACCACAAAACCGGTCAGCACCTCCCGGAACTGGACCGTCTCGCTCACCAGGCCGCCGGGCCCGAGCGTCTTGGTGGAATAAGGCACCGCCTGGCCGACGTAGATCACCGCCTCGCTCCCCTCCAGCACCCTTAGCTGCTGGTCGTCGTCGTTCCTGTCTTGTGTCTCGCGCCGCCCGCCGCGCAGTTCCACCGCGGCATCGCCGCTGTCCACGCCGATCCCCGGCAGCGTCGGATCGATCGTCGGTGGCACCTCCACGGTCACGTCGCCGGATTCCAGCGTGCCGGACACGCCGACGGCGCGCGTCCGGCTGTCGCGCTGGCTGCCCTGGCGCACGGTCACCAGCAGCTGGCGTGGAGCGGCGTCGAGCTGCGCCACCAGCCTGCGCAGTTCGGCCATGTTGGCGCGCGGTGCGCGCACGATCAGCTTGTTCTGCACCGAGCCGATCGTGCCCTCGGGTTCGACCAGCGGACGCAGCACCGGCAGCAGCTCCTCGGCCGAGCGGTGGCGCAGCTCGATGATCTCGAACACGGTTTCCGCCGCCAGGCCGGATGCTGCCAGCAGGGCAAGCAGGGCGAGACAGCGGACCGCGTGGCGCATGCTGGGCTCCGGGTGGTTCCAGAATCCATGATACGCCTCTACCGCTGCCGCCGTCTGAATGGCCGCTTAACGAAAACTTCTTTTACAACAAGGCGCTCCGGTTAAGTCCCGATTCAGTCGCGCTTGCCTACAGTGGCCTCGTGCCGCGGACCATAGCGCGGTTCGGACCACAACGAGGAGATGACCATGAACAGGTTCAAGAAGGTGTTTGCGGGTTCCGCGGGCTTGCTGGTCGCTACGCTCGCCGGGCCGGCTGCGCTGGCCTCGCACGAGGCAGACGAGCGCTTCGTCAGCTCGACCTATGCCGACGTGATCAGCTCAAGGCCGGTGTATCGCGAGGTCGAGATCACCACCCCGCGCGAAGAATGCTGGCAGGAGCCGGTGACTCGGCGTGAGGACAACAAGCATTGGGGCGTGACCGCCCAGACCGTCACCGGCGGCGTGATCGGCGGCGTGATTGCCAACCAGGCGGTGAACGGCAGCAAGCGTGACGCCGCCACCGCCCTGGGCGCGCTGATCGGTGCCTCGATCGGCGCCAACCGCGCGGCCAAGCAGCAGGCCGAGGCGAAGGAGTACGTCACCTACGAGCGGCGCTGCCGCACGGTGCAGGAGCACCGCACCGAGCAGCGGATCGAAGGTTATGACGTCAGCTACCGCTATGGCGGCCAGACCTACCACACCCGGCTGCCCTACGATCCCGGCAAGCGCCTGCGGGTGCAGGTCAGCGTGACCCCCGAGGGCGTGTGACGGGGTTAAGGCTCGATTCAGCCGGCCTGGATAGGCTGATGGCATTCAAAACCAGTCAGGAGGATTCGTCATGAACAAGCTGATGATCGCCGGTGCGCTGGCCGCCCCCCTGGCGGTGGGCGCCGCCGGTTACGGTGGCTACAAGATCGCGCAGGGCGACCTGCAGCTGGCCGCGGACGACGGCTATGCCGAGCTGATCTCGGCCGTGCCTGTCACCAAGGAAGTGCAGGTGCCGACCACGAGCCGCGAGTGCCGCCAGGTGCCGGTGACCTATACGCAGACGGTGCGCGGCGAGCAGACCAGCGTGCCGACCAACGTGATCGTCGGCGGCCTGATCGGCGGCGTGATCGGCAACCAGGTGGTGAACGGCAGCAAGCGTGATGCGGCGACCGTGCTCGGCGCTGCCGCCGGCGGCTACCTCGGCTACGAGCGGGCCAAGCGCAAGAACGCGCCGCAGACCGTGCAGCGCACGCGCTACGAGGAACGTTGCGACACGGTCAAGGGCTCGCGCACCGAGCTGCAGCCGGACGGCTATGACGTGACCTACCGTTACCAGGGCCAGGTCTACACCACGCGGATGGCGAGCCCGCCGCCGGCCCGCTTCCCGGTGACGCTCACGGTGACCCCGGCCAGCGGCTGATGCCGCGGATCCGGCTCCGAACTAAACTGCCGGCATGCGCAAATCCCCGCTACTCGCGCTGGTGGCCGCGGCGATCCTGCTCGGATCGCTGGCGGTGCCGGCCGACGCCCGCCCGGACCGGCGCGAACGTGCCGAGCAGCGTGGCGGGCGCGAGCGGCACGGCGACGACGAGCGGCGCTGGGAGTCGCGCAAGGGCGTGCTGAGCCGCGACGAGGCCGCGCGCCGCGCCCAGCGCGAGCACGGCGGCCGTGTGCTGTCGGTGGATCTGCTGCAACCCGACGATGCGCCTGCGCGCTACCGGATCAAACTGTTGTCGAACAACGGCAACGTGCGTACGGTAGACGTGGACGCGCTGGAGGACTGATGCGAGTACTCGTTGTCGAAGACGATCCGGCGCTGCGCGAGCAGCTGTCGAGCCAGTTGCGCGCCGCGGGCTACGCGGTGGATACCGCGCCGGACGGGCAGGAAGGCCTGTACCGCGCCACCGAGTTCCCGCTCGATGCGGCGGTGGTGGACATCGGGCTGCCGCAGCTGTCGGGTATCGACCTGATCCGCCAGGTGCGCAAGCAAGGCCGTTCTTTTCCCATCCTAATCCTGACCGCGCGCGACCGCTGGCAGAGCAAGGTCGAGGGCCTGGAGGCGGGGGCCGACGATTACCTGGTCAAGCCCTTCCAGCCGGAGGAGATGCTGGCGCGCGTGCGCGCGCTGATCCGCCGCAGCGGTGGCTGGGCGCAGCCGGTCCTGCAATGCGGCCCGCTGACCATGGACACGACGCGCCAGCAGGTCACCAAGTCCGGCCAGCCGGTGGAGCTCACTGCCTACGAGTACAAGATCCTGCACTACCTCATGCTCCACGCCGGCGAGGTGGCGTCCAAGACCACGCTGGCCGAGCACATCTACGAGGACGAGACCGAGCGCGACAGCAACGTGATCGAGGTCTTCATCCGCCGCCTGCGGCTGAAGCTCGACCCGGACGGCACGCTCAACCCGATCGAGACCCTGCGCGGCCGCGGCTATCGCCTGAACCTGCCCCGTATCAACGGCCAGGACGGGTAACCGCCCGCCGCCGCTCGCGGCGCCGGTTTGCCGGTTAGGATAGCCGCATGCGCTTTCGCATGAACTCGCTGCGTGCGCGGCTGCTGCTGGCGGCCACGATCATCCTTGCCGCATTCGTGGTCCTCACGGCGCTGGCACTGGAGCGCGCCTACCACGACCGCGCCGAGCAGGCCGAGCAGGACAAACTGCAGGGTCTGATCTACGCGCTGCTCGGCGCGAGCGACAGCGACGGGCAGGGGCTGCTGCAGGTGAACGAGGGCGAGCTGCGCGACCCGCGGCTGATCCACCCCGACTCCGGTCTGTATGCGCTGATCCTCGACGAGGTCGGCGACGTCGTGTGGCAGTCGCCCTCGTTGCTCGGCTATCTGTCGGTGGCGCCGGCACACGACGCCGGCATCTGGCGTTTCCGCCTGATCCGCGATGCCGAATCGCGGCTGCTGTTCGCGCTGAGCCTCGGCGTCAGCTGGACCAGCGGCGAACAGACCCGGCGCTACACGTTCATCGCTGCCGAGAGCAGCGCCGACTTCGAGACCCAGGCACAGCGCTTCCGTCGCACGCTGTGGCTGTGGCTGGCGGTGCCCGCCGCCCTGCTGCTGGCGCTGCAATGGCTGATGTTGCACTGGAGCCTGTCGCCGCTGCGACGGCTGGAGTCGGAGCTGCGCGCGATCGAGGCTGGCAGCCAGTCCGAGATCGCCGGCGACTACCCGGACGAGATCCGGCCACTGGCACGCGGCCTGAACGCCATGCTGCGCAACGAGCGCCAGCAGCAGACACGCTATCGCCACGCGCTCGATGACCTGGCGCACAGCCTGAAGACACCGCTGGCGGTGCTGACCGGCGAGGCCGAACGCGGAAACCTGCCGGACGCGTTGCAGGCCCGGCTGCGCGAGCAGCTGGGCCGCATGCGCCAGATCGTGGACTACCAGCTCAAGCGCGCCGCCGCCGCCGGCGGTCGGCGCCTGAGCGCGCCGGTGCCGCTGCGGCCGCTGGTGGACAAGCTGTGTGCGGCGCTCGACAAGGTGTATCGCGACAAGCGTATCCGGTACCAGATCGAGCTGTCACCGCGCTATGGCTGGCGCATGGACGAGGGTGACCTCATGGAGATGCTCGGCAATCTACTCGACAACGCCAGCAAATGGTGCAAGGGCCACGTGCGGGTGCGCAGCGTGGACGAGGCACAGCGCAGCTGGCTGCTGGTCGAGGATGACGGCCCCGGTTTCCCGGACGATAGCGCCGCGCTGCTCCGGCGCGGGGTACGTGCCGACACGCAGGTGGACGGCCAGGGCATCGGCCTGGCGGTGGTGGCCGACATCCTGCAAGCCTACGAGGGCGAGATCCACCTCGAGCGCTCGCCGCTCGGCGGCGGCTGCGTGCGTCTTGGGTTACCGCTGAGTTGAGCGCGGGTGGTCAGCGCAGCGGCGGCGCGGTGACGCCGGCCTGCCTGTGCCAGCTGCCCACCAGTGCGCTGACCAACAGCAGGCTGTGCGCCAGGTTCTCCATGACTTCCTCGATCGGCACGTGCATCAGCGGCTCGTTCGGCAGCAGGTCCCGGAACACGCGCCGCGACACCAGCACACTCAACAGGTAAGCCGCCAGCGCGCCCTTGAACCAGGGCAGGAAGCTGCCGCTGCGGGCCGCGGGCGCCAGCCGCTCGCGCCACCCCCAGGCCAGCCCGATCAAGAGCAGGAGCAGGACATACACGCCCCGGTCGGTCCAGTCGTAGTGGATTTCCCGCAGCAGGGCAGCGGCTGCGAACCCGCCCAGCAGCAGATGCAGCAGGCTGCGCTGCCAGGCACTGCGCAGCACGAGCAGCGTGACGGTCAGTGCCAGGATGCCGACGGCAAAGGCTTCGTTGATTCTTTTTTCTTCGCCGCGCCAGTGCTCGGCCCCGACCAGGTATAGCAACACAATGACCAAGGGACCCGCCGCCAGCAGTCCCGGCCACAGCAGCCAGTGGTGTCGCGTGTGCATGGGGTGTCATCCCGGCGCCGGCGTGGCGCAAGTCCATCCAGCGCGCATTATGGCAACGACGCCGCGCGCGGAACAGGCGCGGTTTTTTTGACCGTTTAGACCCGGCATGCTAAAAGTCTGCGCGGATTCGAGCGGTTTTTCGGGGGAATGGCGTGGAAATTCGCGGCATCGACATCGGCTTCGGCTTTACCAAGGTCACCAACGGACGCGATTCCCAACTGTTCAAGTCGGTCATCGGCGAAGCTGCCGATATCCAGTTCCGCGAGCAACTGCTCAAGCCGCTGACACCCGAGCCGCACCTGCAGCTGGAGATCGACGGCCACGCCATCTACGTCGGCGAGCTGGCCGAGCGTCAGAGCAAGGGCCGCGCCTATACCCTCGACCAGAGCCAGATGATCGCCAAGTTCGCCAAGACGCTGGCGCTGGCTGGGTTGTCGCTGATGACCGAACGCAACGTGCCGGTGCAGGTCGTCACCGGCCTGCCGGTCAGCTACTACCGCCGCCACAAGGATGAGCTGAGCGCCCAGCTCACCGGCCGCCACACGCTCAAGGTCACCGACGCCGCCGGCCACATGCAGGAAACCGTGATCAGCATCGACAAGGTGCGCGTGATCCCGCAGCCCTTCGGCTCGGTCTTCGACCTCATCTTCAACGACATCGGCAAGGCCAGCGACAAGCGCTTCCTGACCGAGAAGATCGGCGTCATCGACATCGGCTTCCGCACCGCCGACTACACCATCTGCGACAAGACCCGCTATTCCGAGCGCGGCAGTCAGACCACCGATTCCGGCATCGCCAAGGCCTTCGCCATGATCGCGACGGCGCTGCAGGATGTGAGCGGTGTCAACATCGAGCTGTACCGCCTGTACGACGCGGTCAGTCGCGGCTCGATCAAGATCCACGGCAAGACCCACGACCTCAGGCCGCTGGTGCAGCATGCCTTCGGCCAGCTGGCCGCCACCGTCGCCGCGGAGGTCGAGCGGCTGTGGGCCGACGACTGGGACATCGACACGGTGGTGGTGACGGGCGGTGGCGGCGCCGTGCTCTATCCGCAGCTGCAACCGCTGCTGCGCGGCGACGTGCTGGCGGCCGACACCGCGCGCGATGCGCGCCTCAACAACGTGCGCGGCTACTGGAAGTACGGCGTCCACCTCTGGAATCGTTGATTGAGCCTGCTGCGCCGAGTCGGGCGGCGCTCACAACGGCTGGAATCCAACGACCCCGCGCCGGCGGCTACACCGACAATGCGATCAGGGTCTGCGCGGCGAAATAGGTGGACAGCAGGAGCAGCTCGGCGGCCCGGAAAGGGCGCACGAAGCGGTTGATCGCCAGCACCCCGTCCGAGACGAGGAACAGGATCGCGCCGAGCATGGCGCACAGGCTGGCCGTGTCCTGCAGCGCATCCCAGCGGCTCGCCGCCTGCCAGCCCATCGCCGCCAGCGCGGCTGCGTACACCCCCACGGGCAGCGCCAGCCGGCCGGTCTTCGGCAGCAGCACCAGCAGCAGCCCGCCGGCCGCGGCCAGATAGGGCAGAGCCAGCAGCGGCGCGCTCAGCAGGCCCGCCGGCGCGCTGAACGCGGCGATATAAAGGAGATGGGCGATCAGAAAGCTGACCAGGCCGGGCACGAAGCGGTCGCGCGGCAGCATCAGGAACACGTCGCCTGCGGCCGAGAACGCCAGGCCGGCGAGAATCAGCCAGAAGTAGCGGTCGGGCTGCGCCGATCCCGTCAGCCAGGCCAGCAGGATGATCAGGCCGATGGTCAGCGGCTTGAAGAAGTACAGCAGCGCCGGGCTGCGGTACTTGCCGAGGATGGTCAGCGCCGTCGAGACGGCGATCAGTGCGACCAGTGGCGTATTCATGCTGCGCCTTGGGAGGGGGGGTGGTTGCCGCCAGCGAGCCTGATCTCGGCCACCAGCAGCAGGCTGTCGGCCTCGGCATACCCGGCCAGCAGGGTTTCATCGCGCAGCAGCACGCCCTGGCCCTGGCGCAGCTCGCGCCCGCAAACGTGCGCATGCCCCTGCAGTGCCTGCACCCAGACCTGCAGGCCGCGCTCCAGCGCCTGCGCGTAGTCGTCGCCGGCCGCCAGCTTCACCACGCGCAAGCCGGCCAGCGGCCCGAGCGGCGCAGGGAAATGGTCAAGCACGTCGTTCATGGCCCGCGAGCATGCGGTGTCGCGCCGGCGCGCGCAAGTCGCGCGGCAGGGCGGTTGGCCGCGCGCCGCCTGTCGCGGCAGAATGGAGCTCCTGACGTGGAGGCTGGCATGCGGATTCTGGGATATGGGCTGGCGGTGCTGACGGTCG
>DATLYR010000080.1 GCA_035574475.1 Nevskiales bacterium
CGTTCACAAAGATCAACACGCGAAACCAGTTCAAGGGCACGGTGGTCGCCATCAACCGCGGCGATGTCGTGTCCGAGGTTGAGATCGAGACCGCCGCGGGCATCGTGTCAGCGGTAGTCATCAGCAGTTCGATCGACCGCCTGGGATTGCGTATCGGTGATCCGGCCATTGCGCTGTTCAAGGCAACCGAAGTGCTGGTCGGCACGATCGGTTAGGCCGCTGGAGGTACCAGACCGATGTGCCTGATCATCCACAAGCCCGCCGGCGAGCGCATCCCCGAGGATCTGTTGCGCGCTGGCGCCTCGCTCAACCATGACGGCTGGGGCCTGATGGGCTTCGACACGAACGGCAAACCCCTGGTGGAGCGCCGCTCCGAACTGAACATCGAGGAATTACTGGCCACTGAGCGAAGCCTGCGCGGTGCCGAGTACGCGCTGCACCTGCGGCGCCGCACCCGTGGCGACACCAGTGAGTTCAACGCACATCCGTTCCGCGTCACCGACGACATCTACCTGATGCACAACGGCACGCTGGGCCTGGAAACCGCCACCCCGGGGCGCTCCGACACCTGGCATCTGGTGCACCGTTACCTGCGCCCGCTGGAAAAGCGCTGGCCGGGGCTGTTGCGTGACTCGACACTGCATGCGCTGCTGCAGATCGCCCTGCCTCCGGAGAATCGCGTGGTGCTGATGCTGACGCGCGCCAAACGGCTCGTGATCCTCAACCGTCATCACGGCGTGGAATTCGAAGGACTATGGCTGAGCAATGCCCGCTGGATCGACCGGCGCCTGCTGCCGCTCGACGGCATCGCAGCGCCGCAGGAACGTTCGTTCGATGTCGAGGAACTGCGCTTCCTGTAAGCCGGGCGGCCCGGCTCGAGAACGCCCTTATGCTATTTAGTATATAAGCAATAAACCAAATAGTCCTTTATTAGTCTATAGCTTGTGCCTTACCCTGCGCATCTCCGCGCGCTCAGCCGCAGGGTCTTCTCTCCCATGTCATTGTCTTTCAAAAGATTTCTGTTTGTCCTCGGCCTGGTATGGCTGATATCCGGCTGCGGCAAATCCGCCGCGCCGGCGGATATCAAGCTGCTCAATGTTTCCTACGACCCGACGCGCGAGCTGTACACGGACTTCAATGCCGCCTTCGCAAAATACTGGAAGGAAAAGACCGGCGAGACCGTCACCGTCAGCCAGTCGCATGGTGGCTCCGGCAAGCAGGCGCGCTCGGTCATCGACGGCCTGCAGGCCGATGTCGTCACGCTGGCGCTCGGCTACGACGTGGCTGTCCTGCACCAGAATGGCGGACTGATTCCCGCCGACTGGCAGAAGCGTTTACCCAACAACAGTGCACCCTATACCTCGACCATCGTGTTCCTCGTGCGCAAGGGCAATCCCAAGGGGATCCGCGACTGGGCTGACCTGGTGAAGCCGGGCGTCGCGGTGATCACGCCGAACCCGAAAACCTCGGGTGGCGCGCGCTGGAACTACCTCGCCGCCTGGGCCTATGCCGAAAAACAGGGCGGGGCGTCGGCCGCGCGGGAATTCGTTGGCAGGCTCTACAGGAACGTACCGGTGCTGGACTCCGGTGCGCGCGGTTCCACCACCACCTTCGTGCAGCGGGGTATCGGCGACGTGCTGCTGTCCTGGGAGAACGAGGCTTTCCTCGTGCTCGAGGAGTTCGGTGCCGACAAGTTCGAGATCGTGGCACCCTCGATCAGCATCCTGGCCGAGCCCCCGGTGACGGTGGTGGACAAGGTGGTGGATGCGCGCGGCACGCGCAAGGTCGCGGAGGCCTATCTGCAATACCTCTACTCGAAGACCGGGCAGGACATCATCGCCAGGCACCATTACCGCCCGCGCGATCCGGAGATCGCGGCCAGATATGCTGGCCGCTTCCGGCAGATCGAGCTGGCCACGATCGACCAGTTCGGCGGCTGGGACAAGGCGCACCAGACGCATTTTGCCGACGGCGGCGTCTTCGACCAGATTTACGGCAGCCAATGACGGCCGGGATTCCTCGCTTGCGCTCGCGACAGCCATCGCGCAGGAGCGTGTTGCCCGGCTTCGGTATCACCCTGGGTTACACCCTGGTGTATCTCAGTCTGCTGGTGCTGATTCCGCTCGCGGGCGTGTTCTTCAAGGCCGCGGGTCTGGGCTGGGACGGGCTGGTGCAGATCCTGAGCAGCCCGCGCGTGCTGGCCGCGCTCAAGCTCAGCTTCGGCACGGCCTTGCTCGCCGCCTGCCTCAACCTGGTCTTCGGCCTGCTGGTGGCCTGGGTCTTCGTGCGCTACCAGTTCCCGGGCAAACGGCTGTTCGACGCGATGATCGACCTTCCCTTCGCGTTGCCGACCGCAGTGGCCGGCATCGCCCTGACCGCGATCTACGCCGGCAACGGTTGGGTTGGCCAATTCCTCGAGCCGCTGGGGGTCAAGGTCGCCTTTGCGCCGCCGGGCATCGTGGTGGCGCTGACCTTCATCGGCCTGCCCTTCGTCGTGCGCACCGTACAGCCGGTGCTGGAGGAGGCCGAGCAGGAGCTGGAGGAGGCCGCTGCCTCGCTCGGCGCCGACCGCTGGCAGACGGTCACGCGGGTGCTGCTGCCCACGGTGCTGCCGGCCCTGCTGACCGGCTTTGCGCTGGCCTTCGCACGCGGCGTCGGTGAGTACGGTTCGGTGATCTTCATCGCCGGCAACCTGCCGCTGGTGTCGGAGATCGCACCGCTGCTGATCATCATCAAGCTCGAGGAGTTCGACTATGCGGGCGCAACGGCCATCGCCGCGGCCATGCTGGTGATTTCCTTCGTGCTGCTGCTGTTCATCAATGCACTGCAGGCCTGGAGCCGGCGTTACGGAGCACGCCGATGACCACCCCCGTCGACCACACACTACAGGATCTGCCCAAGCTGCCGTTCGAACCGCTGATGCAGCGCAACGCGGTGGTCACCGAGCAGCCCTGGGTACGCTGGCTGCTGACCGGCGCGGCGCTCACGTTCCTGCTGTTGTTCCTGCTGATGCCGCTGCTGGCGGTGTTCGTCGAGGCGCTGCGCCAGGGCTTCGGCACCTATCTGCAGGCGCTGGTAGACCCCAATGCGCTGTCGGCCATCCGCCTCACGCTCATCGCGGCTGCCTTTGCCGTAGGCCTGAACCTGGTGTTCGGCGTCGCCGCCGCCTGGGCCATCGCCAAGTTCGATTTCCGGGGCAAGAATATCCTGGTCACGCTGATCGACCTGCCGTTCGCCGTCTCGCCGGTGATCGCCGGCATGACCTTCGTGCTGCTCTTCGGCGCGCAGGGCTGGGCGGGACCGTGGCTCGCTGCGCATGACCTGAAGATCATCTTCGCGGTGCCCGGCATCGTGCTGGCGACCGTGTTCGTGACTTTCCCGTTCATCGCGCGCGAGCTGATCCCGCTCATGCAGGAGCAGGGCACGGAGGAAGAACAGGCCGCACTGAGCCTCGGCGCCAGCGGCTGGCAAACCTTCTGGCGCGTGACACTGCCCAACATCAAGTGGGGCCTGCTGTACGGCGTGCTGCTGTGCAACGCACGGGCGATGGGCGAGTTCGGTGCGGTGTCGGTGGTCAGCGGCCACATCCGCGGTCAGACCAATACCCTGCCGCTGCATGTGGAAATCCTCTACAACGAATACAACTTCGCCGCCGCCTTCGCGGTGGCCTCGCTGCTGGCGGGCCTGGCCCTCGTGACGCTGGCGCTGAAGAGCTTTCTCGAATGGCGGTATGGCGCCGAACTGGCGGCATCACACAGACATTAGTCACAGGCCCTACGGGTAACTTTTCAAAACGAGCCAACGCAGCTGGGCGGGTACAAACATGGATATCCAGGTACGCGGCGTACACAAGTCCTTCGACGGCTTCCCGGCCCTGGTGAATGTCGATCTCGACATCGCCTCGGGCGAGTTGATCGCGCTGCTCGGCCCTTCGGGTTCGGGCAAGACCACGCTGCTGCGGGTGATCGCGGGCCTGGAGTTCGTCGATTACGGACGCATCCTGTTCGGCGGCGAGGATACGGCCTTCCTGCCGGTGCGCGAGCGACGCGTCGGCTTCGTGTTCCAGCACTACGCGCTGTTCAGACACATGACCGTGTTCGACAACATCGCCTTCGGCCTGAGCGTGCGCAAGGGCGATGCCCGGCCGCCCAAGGACGAAATCCGTCGCCGCGTACTGGAGTTGCTTGACCTCGTGCAGCTGTCGGGTCTGGAGGGCCGCTACCCGAGCCAGCTGTCCGGCGGCCAGCGCCAGCGCGTGGCGCTGGCGCGGGCGCTGGCCATCGAGCCGCGCGTGCTGCTGCTGGACGAGCCCTTCGGCGCGCTCGACGCGCGCGTGCGCAAGGATCTGCGCCGCTGGCTGCGCGAGCTGCACGACCGAACCGGTTACACGACCATCTTCGTCACCCACGACCAGGAGGAGGCACTGGAACTGGCCGACCGCGTGGTGGTGATGAACCGCGGCCGCATCGAGCAGGTCGGCACCACCGACGAGGTGTACGAAAAACCCGCCTCGCCCTTCGTGTTCGACTTCCTCGGCGACGTCAACGTGCTCGAGGCCGAGGTGCGCGGGCGCAGTCTGTACCTGCCCGGCGCGGACCTGCCGATCGTCACCGACAGCATCCATCCAGCCGGACCCGTGGACCTGTACGTGCGGCCGGGCGACCTGCGGCTGGCCGAGGCCGCCGCACCGGGCATCGACGTGGAAGTGCTGTCCACCCAACGCACCGGGCCGATCGTGCGCGTCCGGGTGGAAACCCTGGCCGGCCGCATTCCACTCACGGTGGAGCTGCCGCACCTGCACCACGACGTCCCGCGCTTCTGTCAGAAGGGCCAGGTACGCCTGCGCCTGATGCAATTCAGCTTGTATCCGCGCGAGGCCAGGCCGCAGGGGTCGCCGCTCGAGGCCCCCGCGCTGTCTTCGGCGGAGCAGCGCGCACGCGGCCGGCTCGGATAGCCGGGCGAAAAGCTCCCGGACGGACCGTGCGGCTGTCCCCCGGGGTCATTGCGCTTTGCCCGGGCATCGCGTCGAATGGGGGCATTGCCGCCGGGAGCGCCCATGAGCAAGCCCATCACGCTTTATACCGCCGCCACGCCCAACGGCCACAAGGTCTCGATCCTGCTCGAAGAGCTGGGCGTGCCCTACGAGGTGGTGCACATCAACCTGCTCAAGGGCGACCAGCGCAAGCCCGAGTATCTCAAGCTCAACCCCAACGGCCGCATCCCGACGATCGTCGATCACGAGAACAGCGATTTCGCCGTGTTCGAGTCCGGCGCCATCCTGATCTATCTCGCGGAGAAGTACGGCAAACTGCTGCCGAAGGACGTGAAGGGCCGCTCCACGGTGATCCAGTGGGTCATGTTCCAGATGGGCGGGATCGGGCCGATGCAGGGCCAGGCCAACGTGTTCTTCCGCTACCTGCCGGAGAAAATTCAGATCGCCATCGACCGCTACCAGCACGAGACCAAGCGGCTGTACCGGGTCATCGAGAAACGCCTGGAGGGCCGCGACTACATCTGCGATGAATACTCCATCGCCGACATCGCCTGCTGGCCCTGGATGAAGATCCACAAGTGGGCCGGGGTGCAGATCGACGACCTGCCGAACGTGCAGGCCTGGCTCAAGCGGGTCGGTGAACGGCCGGCGGTGCAGCGCGGCGTGGCGGTACCGGCAGAGAACGCCAAGGCCGAGGACATCGTCAAGGCGGCGCAGGCCATCGTGCAGCGCTAGTTCATTGATCTACAAGCAACTTGTTGCGCTGCGGCACGGCCTGTAACCTGCCCCGGCAGATGATCTGCTAGAGTGATTCCGTGCCCCTGACGGGACCGTCACGGGGCCGTCACGCGACCCGACCATAGTCCTAGCCATGACTCCGAGCCAGGCACAGGCCTCCGCTCCGGCGCCCGCTCCCGTCAGCCCGGCGCCGGCCGCTGCCACGCCCGACCTGGCCGCGCCGGAGCTGTACCTCAACCGCGAACTGTCGCTGCTGGAATTCCAGCGGCGCGTGCTGGCGCAGGCGCAGGACGAGTCGCTGCCGCTGCTCGAGCGGCTCAAGTTCCTGTGCATCACCTCGACCAACCTGGACGAGTTCTTCGAGATCCGCGTCGCCGGCCTCATGCAGCGCGTGGAGCTGGGCTCGGCGCAGACCGACGCCGACCGCCTGTCGCCGCAGGAGCTGCTGCGCCAGATCGGCGCGCGCGCGCACGAGCTGGTCGAGGCGCAGTACGCGGTGCTGAACGACAGCCTGATCCCGGCCCTGCAAACCGCCGGCATCCGCTTCCTGCGCCGCAAGCAGTGGACGCCCGAGCAGGCTGCCTGGCTGCGCAAGTACTTCGAGAGCGAGCTGCTGCCGGTGCTGTCGCCGATCGGGCTGGACCCGGCGCATCCGTTCCCGCGCATCCTCAACAAGAGCCTGAACTTCATCGTCTCGCTGCACGGCCGTGATGCCTTCGGCCGCAACAGCGGCTACGCCATCGTCGGCGCGCCGCGCTCGCTGCCGCGCCTGGTGCAGCTGCCGCCGGCCGAGACCGGCAGCGGGCCGCACGACTTCGTGTTCCTGTCCTCGATCATCCACCAGCACGTCAAGGACCTGTTCCCCGGCATGCGCGTGACCGGCTGCTATCAGTTCCGCGTCACGCGCAACTCGGACCTGTTCGTGGACGAGGAGGAGACCGAGGACCTGCTGCGCGCGGTGGAGGGCGAGCTGTCCTCGCGGCGCTACGGCGACAGCGTGCGGCTCGAAGTCGCGCACGAGTGCCCGGAGCAGCTGTGCAACTACCTGCTGGAGCGTTTCCAGCTGCAGGGCGAGGACCTGTACAAGGTCAAGGGGCCGGTGAACCTCAACCGCCTGATGGCGATCTACGACATGGTGGATCGCCCGGACCTCAAGTACCCCGCGCACAGCCCGCGCCTGTCGCCCGCGCTGGCGCCCGGCGGGGACATCTTCGGCGAGATACGCAAGCAGGACATCCTGCTGCACCATCCCTTCGACGCCTTCCTGCCGGTGGTGGAATTCCTCAAGCAGGCGGCGGCCGACCCGCAGGTGCTGGCGATCAAGCAGACGCTGTACCGCACCGGCGCACAGTCGGCGGTGGTGGATGCGCTGGTCGCCGCGGCGCGCGCCGGCAAGGAAGTCACCGTGGTGGTCGAGCTGCGCGCGCGCTTCGACGAGGCCGAGAACATCGGCCTGGCCACGCGCCTGCAGGAAGTCGGCGCACACGTGGTGTACGGCGTGGTCGGCTACAAGACCCACGCCAAGATGACGCTGGTGGTACGGCGCGAGGACAACGGCCTGCGCAACTACGTGCACCTGGGCACCGGCAACTACCACCCGCGCACCGCGCGGCAGTACACCGACTATGGCCTGTTCACCGCCCAGCCGGCCATCGGCCAGGACGTGCACAAGCTGTTTCTGCAGCTCACCAGCCTGGGCAAGGCCTCCAGGCTGGAGAAGCTGCTGGATGCACCGTTCACGCTGCACAAGGGCCTGCTGGAAAAAATCCAGCGCGAGACCGAGCACGCGCGCGAAGGCCGTCCGGCGCGCATCATCGCCAAGATGAACGCGCTGGTGGAGCCCGAGATGATCCGCGCCCTGTACGCAGCCTCGATCGCGGGCGTGAGTATCGACCTGATCGTGCGCGGCATGTGCTGCCTGAAGCCCGGCCTGCCCGGCGTGTCCGAGAACATCCGCGTGCGCTCCATCGTCGGGCGCTTCCTCGAGCACACGCGCGTGTTCTACTTCCAGAACGGCGGCAACCCGGAATACTGGTGCGCCAGCGCCGACTGGATGGAGCGCAATTTCTTCCGCCGCGTGGAAACCTGCTTCCCGATCGAGAGCAAGCCGCTGCAGAAGCGCATCTGGCAGGACCTGCAGCTGTACCTCGAAGACAATGCGCAGGCCTGGGAGCTGACGGCCGACGGGGCCTACCGCCGCATCATGCCTGCAGCCGGCGAGGAGCCGCGTTCCGCGCAGCAGCGGCTGATGGCGGAGCAGACGCCGAGCTGATCGGCACGGCCGGCAGGTGAGCCGCCCGTGGGCACGTGTCCGCAGGGCATGGGGTAACCGCCCGATGCCGTAGCCGGCGATGCTGCCGACGCAGCCGAATATCACGAAGCGATCGATGGCCGGCGTCGTGCTGAAGCGCATGCCGGCTCTCCAAGTTTATCCTTTTTAATCAACGAGTTATACGCGCACAGTCAAGCATGGATCGGCCCAAAATGTTATAATGGGCATCCAGTAAAACGAGGTGCGGCCATGTACAGCGTCTACTGCGTCAGGCGCAAGGACGGGATCAAGAACCGTCGCTACATCGGACACTACGAAGACTTGGATAAGGCCAAGCAAAGCGCGCGGGAATACGCCTCATTCAACGATTACGCCTACGTCAAGGCAGCCGGCTCCGGGACCGTTTACTTCTATGATCGCAAGGTCGTGGACGGGTCTATTCGCTATGGCGCTCGTCCAGCAGACCCGAACTCATTAGACCCAGAGCGCCTAGTGAGATTGCTGGAAGAATGCGCGGGTCTACCCGCCCCCCGTGGAAATGACCAGGAGCGGAGTCCCGATTGAATTCTGCTCTCCCCGGCTCCGATCCGGGACCGGGGTCCGGAGCCTTGAACGACGATCTGATCGACAGCCTTGACCCAGCTTCAATGAGGCCGAGGCGAATTCGCCTCGGAAATTGGGCGATACGTTCGAGTGTTGTGAAGAAGGGGGAATACGCTTCAATGAGGCCGAGGCGAATTCGCCTCGGAAATGCGCCGCATGGTCGGTCAGGTATTTCTCGACCAGCCACCTTCAATGAGGCCGAGGCGAATTCGCCTCGGAAATAAGGGCATTCCACGCCCTGACCCGGAAGACGAAGAACCTTCAATGAGGCCGAGGCGAATTCGCCTCGGAAATCACGGCCACACTGTCAGCCCTCGACCATCAGCAGAAACCTTCAATGAGGCCGAGGCGAATTCGCCTCGGAAATAGGCCATCGAGTCGGCGCGCCGTGCCGAGTCCTACACCTTCAATGAGGCCGAGGCGAATTCGCCTCGGAAATCCAGCGCACGCTGCGCCGCATCACCTCCGCCAGCTCCCTTCAATGAGGCCGAGGCGAATTCGCCTCGGAAATCCGCTATGCATACATCGCGCCGCTGCGTGTGCAGGCCCTTCAATGAGGCCGAGGCGAATTCGCCTCGGAAATCCGTCGAACTGGAGGTATAACGCTATGTCAGTTGACCTTCAATGAGGCCGAGGCGAATTCGCCTCGGAAATAAGACGCCCTTAAACATAGGGCTTGCGTGCTAAAGGACCTTCAATGAGGCCGAGGCGAATTCGCCTCGGAAATGCGAGGCCGTCCGGCGGCATTACCGGGCCATCGGGCTCCTTCAATGAGGCCGAGGCGAATTCGCCTCGGAAATGACCAGGTGGAGTTCGTCTGGCATCAGCTGGAGCCTGTCCTTCAATGAGGCCGAGGCGAATTCGCCTCGGAAATGTGGCGGGCCAGTTCGTTATCGGCGGCTGCCTTCGCCTCCTTCAATGAGGCCGAGGCGAATTCGCCTCGGAAATGACGCGGAGTTGTGGACT
>DATLYR010000081.1 GCA_035574475.1 Nevskiales bacterium
GCAGGGCGGCCAGTGCCACTGGCCGATGCCGGTGGCGCAGGTGGTGGCGCTGGGACGCCTGCCGCACCGTGCGCCCTGGGCACGCGTACCGCCTGCCGATGCTGCCGCCGTGCAGCGCGCGCTGCAGGCCGCCGATGTCGCGCACCTGGCGGATCGCCCGGTGACGCAACTGTCCGGCGGCGAGCGTGCGCGCGTGTTGCTGGCGCGCGCACTGGCGGTGGAGGCGCGGGTGCTGCTGGCCGACGAGCCCACCGCGGGGCTCGACCCCGCGCACCAGCTCGGCGTCATGGAGGTGCTCAGGAGGCGTGCCCAATCCGGCGCCGGGGTCGTGGTGGTGCTGCACGACCTCACGCTGGCGGCGCGCTTCTGCGACCGCCTGCTGCTGCTCGGCGAAGGCCGTGTCGTCGCCGACGGCGCGGCCGAGCAGGTGCTGACCGAGCAAAATCTCGCGCAGGTCTACGGCATCGAGGCGCACCGCGCCGCCGGCGCGGAGGGCTTGCTGGTGGTGCCGCTACGCCGCCGCTAGCGCTTGTCGCAGCGCGGGCCGCGTCCCACAATCGGGGCGTCATCGGCCCGGACGACCCGCCATGCACCCACCCGGCACCCGCCTGCGCCTGTCCGAAGCGGACGAAGGCATGCACGCCGTCGAGGCGGCGCGCAACTTCAACGAGAGCATGTACTTCAACCTGTTCGACCACGAACAGAAGATCGGCGGCTGGCTGCGCATCGGCAACCGCCCGAACGAGGGCCATGCCGAGATGTCCTGCTGCCTGTACCTGCCGGGCGGGCGGGTCGGCTTCATGTACCAGCGTCCGGAACTCAAGCACAACACGGGCTTCGACGCAGGCGGCCTGCAGTTCGAGATCCTGGAACCTTTCCGGCGCCAGCGGGCGCGCTACCGCGGCATGCTCTGCCTGCTGGACGAGCCGCAGCAGATGATCAACCCGCAGGCGGCCTTCCGCTGCAATCCCATCCGTCGCTGCGCGCTGGAGTTCGCATTCCGCGGCCTTGCGCCGCCCTTCGGCGGCGAGCCGGTGCTGGCCGATGGCAGCCCAATCGAGATCGTCCCCGACACCGCCTTCGCGCGCGGGCATTACGAGCAGCATCTTGCCGGCGAGGGCTGGTTGCAGGTCGGTGACGAGCGCTACACGCTGAAAGGCTTCGGTCTGCGCGATCATTCCTGGGGGCCGCGCTACTGGCAGAACATCCACTGGTACCGCTGGCTGCCGCTGGTGTTCGGCGCGGACTTCGCCATGCTGCTGTCGGTGGTCGCGCACCGCGATGGCACGCGCAGCGATTGGGGTGTGGTGATGACGTGCGATGCGGCGGGCCGTGCACGCAATGACGGCATCACCGCGATGGAGCTGCACTCCGACTACGACGCGCGGAAACGGGCCATCGCCCAGTCCGCGACGCTGCGCACGGAAAGCGGCGCCAGCTATGAACTCGCTGGCCGCGCACTGTCGTTGATCCCCTTGCGCAACCGCCGCGTGGACGAGAGCGGCCAGGAACTGCAGACGCGCATCACCGAGGCGATGACGGAGTTCCGCTGCAACGGTCGCGTCGGCTACGGCATGGCCGAATACCTCGACCAGATGCTGGACGGCCAGCCGGCCGGCTATCCGGCGTGAACCGCATCGAGGCCCGCTTGCAGGCCGCGCTGCAGCGGCATTGCGGTGACGGCCACCGCATGACCCAGTGCCAGCGCCTGTCCGCCGGCGCGTCGGCCGAAACTTATGCCTTCGACGTGGAGTCCCCGCAGGGCAGGCAGGCGTTGATTCTGCGCCGCTCGGCCGGCGGCCAGGGCCTGGGCGTGAACGTGGACAAGCGCACCGAGGCGCTGGTCCAGCGTGCCGCCGCCGCGGCCGGCGTGCCCGTGCCGGAAATCCTGTTCATCCTGGAACCCGATGACGGCCTCGGCGAGGGCTATGTCATGCGCCGCGGCGCGGGCGAAACCCTGCCCAAGCGTATTCTGGGTAATGCCGAGTTCGCGACGGCGCGTGCGCAGCTGACTCGGCAGTGCGCACAGGCGCTGGCCGCCATCCATGCCGTGCCGCTCGCATCCCTGCCGAAGCTCGCTATGCTACCGGCCGCGCCGCAGCTCAAGCAGATCGAGGCGCTGTACCGCAGCAGCCCGCTGGTGTCGCCGGTGTTCGAGCTGGCGCTGCGCTGGCTGGCCAAACGTATGCCGGACAGTGCCACCACGCCTTGCCTGGTGCACGGGGATTTCCGCAACGGCAACCTGCTGGTGGATGCGCAGGGCTTGCGGCTGGTGCTGGACTGGGAGCTGACCCACCTCGGCGACCCGATGGAGGATCTCGGCTGGCTGTGCGTCAACGCCTGGCGCTTCGGCCGGCGCGACCAGCCCGTCGGCGGTTTCGGCGAGCGCGGTGATCTGTACGCCGCCTACGAGGCCGCGAGCGGCCGCGCAGTGGATGTGCCGCGCCTGCGCTTCTGGGAGGTGTTCGGCACCCTCAAATGGGGCGTGATCTGCCTGCTGCAGGCGATGCTGCACCTGGGTGGCACGGTGCGCTCGGTCGAGCGCGCCGCCATCGGCCGGCGCATCCCGGAGACCGAACTGGACCTGCTGGACCTGATCGAGGGCAAGGACCGATGAAGAAAACCACCCGTCTGCCCGATGCCGCCGAACTGCTCGGCGCCGTCGCCGACTTCCTGGAGCAGCTGCTGCCGCAACTGGAAGGCAGCCAGCAGTTCAATGCCCGCGTGTCGGCCAATGTGCTGCGCATCGTGCAACGCGAGCTGACGCAGCCGGACGATGGTTCGCTGGTCGAGGCACTGCAAGCGCTGCTGGGTGCGGAGGGTGATTTCGAGACCTTGCTCACGCAGTTGGCCGAGCGCATTCGCAGCGGCGGTTTCGACGAGCACAATCCGCAGCTGCTGGAATGCCTGCGCCGGCACACGCTGGCACGTCTCGCCGTGGACAACCCGAAGTACTCCAGCTAC
>DATLYR010000082.1 GCA_035574475.1 Nevskiales bacterium
CCGCGACTTGGTGCACCGCGCCGACGTGCAGAAGTGGATGGACGGCGTCGACCGGCTGCGCGAGGACGTGGACCGGCTGGAGGCGTGCGTGCGCCGGCTGCAGCGCCGGCTGACAGCGGGGCCTTCCGCGTGATCCGCGGCCTGGGCCAGTTGCGCCGCCTGTGGCAGATCCGCCGCGTGGTGGCCAAGTACGGCCTGGGCGAACTGCTGGGCGAGGGCGGCCGCCGGCTGGGGCTGTGGCCGTCGGCGGCGATGCGCGCACGGCCGCTCGGCGTGCGCATCCGCGAGGCGTTGGAGGAGCTGGGGCCGGTGTTCGTCAAGCTGGGCCAGACCCTGTCCACGCGCCCGGACCTGTTGCCGCCGGACATCGCCAGCGAGCTGGCCAAGCTGCAGGACGAAGTGCCGCCGTTTCCCGGCGAGGTGGCGCGCGCGCTGGTCGAAAAGGCCTACGGTTTTCCGCTGGAACAGGTGTTCGAGCAGTTCGACACCCGCCCGCTGGCCTCGGCCAGCGTGGCCCAGGTGCATGCCGCGCGGCTCAGGCCGGCGCCCGGCGAGAGCCAGGGCCTGGACGTGGTGGTCAAGGTGCTGCGCCCGGACATCGACCGGCAGATCCGGCGCGACGTGGACCTCATGTACACGATCGCGGGGCTGGTCGAACGGTATTGGCAACAGGGCAAGCGCCTGCACCCGGTGCGCATCGTCGAGGAGTACGAGAAGGTCATCTTCGACGAGCTGGACCTGCTGCGCGAGGGCGCCAATGCCAGCCAGCTGCGCCGCAACTGGCTCGGCTCCGAGCTGATCTACCACCCGCAGGTGTTCTTCGACTACAGCCGCCCGAACGTGCTGGTGCTGGAGCGCGTGTACGGCATCCCGATCGACGACATCGCGGCGCTCAAGGCGGCCGGGGTCAACTTCCAGGTGCTGGCCGAGCGCGGCGTGCAGATCTTCTTCAACCAGGTGTTCCGCGACAATTTTTTCCACGCCGACATGCACCCGGGCAATATCTTCGTGGACGTGGACAACCCGCAGCAGCCGCGCTACGTGGCGCTGGACTTCGGCATCGTCGGTTCCCTGAGTCCCGGCGATCAGCGCTACCTGGCGGAAAATTTCCTGGCCTTTTTCAACCACGACTACCGGCGCGTGGCCGAGCTGCACGTGGAGAGCGAGTGGGTGCCGCCGGGCACGCGCGTGGACGAGTTCGAGGCTGCGATCCGCAGCGTGTGTGAGCCGATCTTCAACCGCCCGCTCAAGGACATCTCCTTCGGCATGTTCCTGGTGCGGCTGTTCCAGACCGCGCGCCGCTTCCACATGGAGGTGCAGCCGCAGCTGGTGCTGCTACAGAAGACCATCCTCAACATCGAGGGCCTGGGCCGGCAGCTGTATCCCGAGCTGGATCTGTGGAAGACCGCCAAGCCCATCATGGAGGAGTGGATGCGCAACCGCATCGGCCCGCGTGCCACGCTGGAGCGTTTCCGCGACCAGATCCCGACCCTGGCCGAAACGCTGCCGCAACTGGCGCACGGCCTGTTGCGGCGGCTGGAATCCGGCCATTTCCAGCCGGGCGCGGCGCAGCGCCAGGCGTTGGCCGAACTGCGCGCCGAGATCGCCCGCGGCAACCGCCGCAACCGGCTGGTGCTGGCGGGCGCCACCTTTCTGGTCAGCGCGGTGCTGCTCATGGGGCTTGACGGCAGCTGGGCGCAGGGCTGGCGTGGGGTGTCGCCGGTCGTCTGGCTTTTGGGAGCTGCAGGACTGTATCTTTGGTGGCGCGGATTCCGGAACCGGGATTGAGCCGGCGCGGGAGAGCAGACATGCCAAGTACCAGACAGCTGTTGACGCTGGCGGCTCTGTCCGGACTGCTGAGCTATGGTCTGCTGTGCCTGGCGGGCAATGTGCCGGCCTGGCTGCCGTTGCCCGCCGACGTTTTCCGCTACGCGCCGGGCTTCGTGTTCGGGCTGATGGCGCTGCAACTCGCCGCACAGCTGCCCCTGCGCCGAGCCGGCCTCGTGCTGGCGGCGGGCCTCACCTGGATACTCATGTTCCAGCTGGCGAGCGGGCTGGTGACCGAGCAGGAACAATCCACCGTGCTGGCTTGCGGCGTGGCCGGCGGGCTGGGTGCCTGGCTCATCTCCTTGTCGGTGCGCTTGCTGGCGCCGCGGCGGCTGTCCCTGCTGGCCATGCTCATGGCCTTCGTCGCCGGTACGCTGGGCGGCTGCGTGATCGGCGAGGGACTGCTCATGCCGGACGAATCCTGGTGGCTGCACATTCTGCTGATTGCCGGTTTCTTCGCCTGGCAGGCCGGCGTGGCAGGCTCGCTGCTGCTGGTGGACGAGCTGGGCGAGCACGAAGCCCATGCCTGAACGCCTGCGCCGGGCGATACCGTGCGCGCCGACCCCCGCGTTTTTTCTGTCCGTTGCCGTCGCGGCCCTCGCTGCCTGTTCCGAACCGGCGCCGCCGCCCGCACCCAGTACCGCGCGACCCGTCGCGCCGGGGGTCACGATCGAGCACGATGCCCGGCCGGGCGAGGCGCATTACCTCATCGCCAGCGGCGCATGCCGTATCCGCTGGGAACTGCGCACGGTCGAGCCGCAGGTACTGCTGCAGCGCGCGCAGTGCACGCTGCCGCTCACCGAACAGGTGCCCTTACTGGAAGCGCTTTGGCAGGCGCTGCCGCCGGCGCCGGTGCGCCAGCTGTTCTGGGGACGCCTGTGCCCGGACGCCGGTTGCGGTGGGCGCGAGCTGTCGCAGCGCCTGGCACTGGCCGCGTTTGGCGCGCCCGAATGGGATGCGCGTCGCGGCCGGCCGGTGCGTGGCCACGAGAACGCCGTCGTGCAGCAATTGGCCAACGCGGTGCCTATTTATCCCGAGCTGCGCGCAGGCTTCGCACGCCAGGGCTGGAAGATCGAGCTGAGCGGGGTGGAGAAGGTGCTGGTGGCACCTGCCGCGGCGCTGCCCTACTGGCCGGCCTTGCAGGCCGCGGGCGTGCCCGCGGACGCGAAGCTGCCCTATGACGCGCTGGCCTGGTTCAGGCTGACGCCGTCTTCGTGACCAGCATACGCTGCTCCAGCTCGGCGCGCTTGCCGGCGCCGGCCAGGGTTTCCACCAGGGTCAGCGCGAAGGCCAGCGCCGTGCCCGGACCGCGCGAGGTGATCAGCGGGCCGTCCACGACCACGGGGTCTTCTTGGTAGCGCACCTGGCGGGGGTCGAGAAACCCGGGGTAACTGGTCGCGCGCCTGCCCTGCAGCAGCCCGGCACTGGCCAACACCTTGGGCGCGGCGCAGATCGCGCTGACGGTCTTGCCGGCCGCAGCCATGTCGGTCAGCAGGCGGCGGAGGCGTGGGTCGCGGTCCAGGTGGTCGGCACCGGGCAGGCCGCCGGGCAGGGCGATCAGGTCGAAGTCCGCGGCGCGCGCCTGTGCCAGCGGCAGGTCGGTGTCGATG
>DATLYR010000083.1 GCA_035574475.1 Nevskiales bacterium
AGCCGCAAATACGTCGAGGTGACGCCCTTCATCCCGCCGTACCCGTCGGCGGTGCCCGGCGCCTACAACACCGAGATCCAGATCTACCGGGGTTTCTGGATGGTGTCCTGGTTCAAGCGCGAGTTCGCGCACCGCGAGCAGCAACTGGCCGAGCAGAAGGGCATTGCTCCCGAAGAACTCTTCGACGCGATGGTCAACGAGGTGCCGCCGGGCTCGATGGGCCTCACGCTGCAGCCCTACTGGTCGCCGGGCGTGCGCGAGCCGGGGCCGGAGGCCAAGGGCGCGATCATCGGTTTCGGCGACGTGCACACGCGCGCGCACGTCTACCGCGCGATCCTCGAGGGCCTGGCCTACGCGCTGCGCCAGGGTCGCGAGCAGATCGAAAAGCGCACGCGGCGGCCGATTACGCGGCTGGTGATCGCCGGCGGCGGTTCGCAGAGCGATGCCGCCATGCAGATCACCGCCGATATCTTCGGCCTGCCGGCCGAACGACCGCATGTGTACGAGGCCTCGGCGCTGGGCGCGGCCATGAACGTAGCAGTGGGGCTGGGGCTGCACCCGGACTACCCGGCGGCGGTGCGTGCCATGACCCGCAGCGGGCGCGTGTTCCGGCCGAACGCGGAGACGGTGCGGACCTACGAGCGGCTGTACCGGCGCGTGTACACGAAAATGTACGGGCAGCTGCAGCCGCTGTATCGGGAGATACGCGCGATCACGGGTTATCCGCCGTAATCCATTATCCCGCGTCGGACAGCGCAACCTGCTTGATGGCGATGTCGCCGCCGCGGTTGACAACCAACAGCATGGGCATCCCGCCCTCGGGCTCGCGGCGCCAGCTGAGTTTCTGCAGAGCAGCTCGGCGATTTCGGCTCATCCTCCTGCATCTGGAAAGGCTTAACGCATCCCGTACCCGGGTCAGTGCTCCGTCCATTGCCGTCGCATGGCAGCCGCTTGATGGCTATCATGGCGGGTACAACAACGAGAAGGCAGCCGCCCCCTCAGGGTGCAGTTGCCTCGGTTCCGGGAGCAGTGCATGGGTGACGCGACGCCCGCCAGACATCATCGGTCCGCATGGGTTGCGGTAGCGTGCGCAGCCCTGTGCGGGTGTCTGGTTGCGCTCTACCCGGGCACCGCGCCGGCCACCGTGGTGGCGGATGTCCCCGCGCTGGCCGGGCGTCATGACCTCGATGCTTATCTGGAATACCTGCCCGACCCGGGTGGCCGGCTGACGCTGGAAGACGTCACACGGCTGCCGCATACGCAGCGATTCACCCGCAACGTGGACGGCGTGTTCAATGCCGGTTACCGGGACGCGCCCTACTGGTACCGGCTGACGCTCCGGCTGCTGCCGGAAGCGCAGGCCCCGGTCCGTCAACTGCGCTATTTCGAGATCGCCTTCCCGATGCTCGACTATCTCGACCTGTACCTGCCGGACGGCGAGGGCGGCTGGCGTCTGCTGGCGACCGGGGATCAGCGGCCTTATGCCAGCCGCCCGGTGCCGGGCCAGAACTTCGTGTTCCCGCTGGAGCTGCCGGAGGGCGAACCGTACACCCTCTATTTCCGTGTGCACAGTGCCGACCCCCAGGTCGTTCCGACGCGCTTGTGGCGCTATCCCGCATACTACGAGCACTCGCAATTCGTGCTCATGCTGCTCGGCGCCTTCTACGGCATCTGCGCCGTGATGCTGCTGTACAACGCGTTCGTGTTCGTGCTGCTGCGCGAGCGCAGTTACCTCGACTACGTCCTGCTGGCGGTGTTCATGAGCCTGCTGTGGCCGCTGAGCATGGATGGCCTCGGCGTGCGGTATCTGTGGGGCGACTGGCCGCGGTGGGTGAATATCAGCACCGCCTTCAGCGCCTGCCTGTCCGGCGCGCTGGGCGCGCGTTTTGCCATGAGTTTTCTCCAGGTCCGCGGCCGGGTGCCGCTGGTGCAACGTGGGCTCGGGGCTTACGAGTTCGCCTGCTTCGCTTGGGCGGGGTTGATGTTCTTGGTCAGCCAGCTGCTGGCCAATGTGGTCACCCTGGCGCTGGCGGTGGTGGGCGTGATCGGTGTCGCGCTGACCATCGGCTGGGCGCAGCGCCAGGGCATACAGACCGCGCGCTACATGACACAGGCCGGAATCGCGGTGCTGCTGGGCGTAGCGGGCAAGTGGATGCAGCTGGCCGGTGTCTTGCCCACCACGGCGCTGACTTTCTATGCGCTGCACCTCGGTATGGCCATCGGTACCCTGCTGATGTCCGTGGGTCTGGCGCGCTCGGTCAACATGGAGCGGGAGGAGCGCGAGCGGCTGGCCCAGGCGCGCGAGCGCGCCGAAGCCGCGACCCAGGCCAAGAGCGAGTTCCTGGCCAAGATGAGCCACGAGATCCGCACGCCGATGAACGCCATCATCGGCTTCACCGACCTGGCGCTGCGCACCGACAAGGAATCGCGCCGTCTGGATTTCCTGGGCAACATCCGCGATGCGTCGCAGACCCTGCTGACGCTCATCGACGACATCCTCGACCTGTCGCGCATCGAGGCCGGCAAGCTGGAACTGGAGCAGCGGGATTTCACGCTGCAGCCGGTCCTCGACAAGCTGGCGGTGCTGTTCACCCACCGCGCCGCCGAAAAGCGCCTGGAGCTGATCCTGTCGTGCACGGTGGCCCCGGACCTGACGCTCAAGGGCGACCCGACCCGGCTCGAGCAAATCTTGGTCAACCTGGTCAGCAACGCGTTGAAGTTCACCGAGCGGGGCGAGATCGAGGTGCGGGTGACGCCGGAGGCGCAGACCGACCGCCACGCGGTCCTGCGTTTCTCGGTGCGCGATACCGGCATCGGCCTGGCGCAGCACCAGCTCTCCCGGCTTTTCAATCCCTTCAGCCAGGTGGACGATTCGACCACCCGCAAGTATGGCGGCACCGGCCTCGGCCTGAGCATCTGCAAGCAGCTGGTCGAAATGATGGGCGGCCAGATCCACGTCAGCAGCAGCGAGGGCGCCGGCAGCACCTTCTGGTTCACGCTGCCGTTCGTACTGGGCGAGTCGCGCCCGTCGCCCGGCCAGGAAGCGGCGCCGGCCGACCTGCCGATCCGGCGCGCGCTCATCGTGGACGACAACCCGACTGCCTGCCGCGTGCTGGCCGAGATGCTGCAAACGCTGGGTATTCCCGCCGAGGCGGTGGGCAGCGGCGCCGAGGCCCTGCGTCGCGTGGCCTGCGGCGATTTCGATCTGGTGCTGTTGGACTGGCGTATGCCGGGCATGGACGGCCTGGAAGCCGCGCGTCGCATCCGCGCCATGCCGGACGTCGGCCGGCTGCCGATCGTGATGATCACGGCCTCGCCGCGTGACGAGTTGCTGCGCAGCGTCGAGGCCGGGCTGGTCAACAGCAGCCTGAGCAAGCCGGTGACGCCGGCCGGCCTGCTGGATGCCATCCGCGAGGCCACGCAGCCCGAAGCCGCGCGCAATCCGCCGGCCGGCGCACCGTCGGGCCCGGCCGACGGCGTGCTGGGCACGCCGCTGCACGGCTTCCGGGTGCTGCTGGTGGAGGACAATTTGCTCAACCAGCGAGTAGCCAGCGAAATGCTGCAACGCCTGGGCGCGCGCGTGGACATCGCCAACAACGGGCAGGAAGGCGTCGCCGCGGTGGCCCAGAGCCACTACGACGCCGTGCTGATGGACCTGCAGATGCCGGTCATGGACGGCCTGGAGGCCACGCGCCGCATCCGTGCCAACCCGGATGCCGCGGACCTGCCGATCGTCGCCATGACGGCGAATGCGCTGGCGCGCGACCGCGAGCGCTGCCTGGCGGCGGGCATGAACGACTTCCTCAGCAAACCGGTTTACGCCGCGCAGCTGGCGCAGATGCTGGGCAAATGGCTGAACGTCGAGGTGGCGGTGACCGGGGCCGCCGGCCCCGACGGGCTGCCAGCCGCACAGGGCGCGCGGCCGGCCATCAGTCTGGCCGACGCGCTGCATCACTTCGATGGCAACCGCAAGCTGTACCTGGAGTTGCTGGGCATCTTCCGCCAGCACCATGCCGGCGACCTGCGGCAGCTGCGCGCGGCGCTCGAGGCCGGCGACGGCAAGACCGCGCATCGGATCGCGCACACGCTGAAGGGCGTGACCGGCAACCTGTCCATGCCGCGCCTGCGCGAGGTGGTGATGCAGCTCGAGGAGTGCCTGGAAGCGGAGGGAACGGCCGCCGAATCCCTGCTGCGCGATGCGGAGTTGGAAATGACCGCAGTGCTGGAGAGCATCGAGCCGCTGCTGTCCGAAGCGGCCGCGGGCGACGCGGCTTGAGGCTTAACAGGCGGCCGGTTGTTGCCGTGCACCGTTGCCGACCGGTTGCATGCGCAAGGCCTGCGCGCGCGCCCTGGCGAGCGTCGTGGCATAGGCCAGACAGCCGGGCTTCTTGCGCAGCCCCGCGCGCAGCAGCTTGCGGTAGATCCGCTTCGAAGGGCCGCTGACCACGATCGCGACGCCGGCTTCGTGCATGCGCCGGATCAGTGAATCCAGGGCCACGATGCCGCTGATGTCGATCATCGGCACCTCCGACAGGTCGAGGATGATGACCTTCACCTCGTCGCGGATGCGGTGCAGGGTATTGACGGCCTGCTCCGCGGCACCGAAGAACATCGGGCCTTCGATCGCATAGACTGCGATGTGCGGCGGCAGGTCGGGCAGCTCGTGTTCCTCGTGGCGCAGCTCGGCGCCGCCGGTCATCTCCGTCATGCGGCGGATGAACAGCAGCGAGGCCAGCACCACGCCCACGCCGACCGCCAGCACCATGTCGAAGAACACGGTGAGCAGGAAGCAGGCCAGCAGCACCGCCACGTCGCTGCGCGGCGCCACGCGCGCGATGTGCAGGAAATGCTTGGCCTCGGCCACGTTCCAGGCCACCACCAGCAGCAGCGCGGCCAGCGTGGCCATGGGGATATGCGCCATGAGCGGTGCCAGCGCGACCACCGCCAGCAGCACCACGCCGGCGCCGATCACGGCGGCGAACGGCGTGCTGGCGCCGGCGCGGATGTTGACGGCCGTGCGCGAGATGGCGGCGGTGGCGGTGATGCCGCCGAAGAACGGTGTCACCAGGTTGCCGAGGCCCTGGCCGATCAGCTCGGCGTTGGGGTCGTGCTTGCTGCGCGTGAGCCCGTCGGCGATCACGGCGCACAGCAGTGACTCGATCGCGCCGAGCATGGCCACGGTGAAGGCGGGACCCAGCAGCGAACGGATCAGCGCCCAGCTCAGGCCGATGGGCTGGCCGCTCGCGTCCGGCAGCGTCCAGGGCAACACTGGCAGCGGCGGGT